>CALXTG010000018.1 GCA_944391355.1 uncultured Alphaproteobacteria bacterium | reverse complement strand
TTTGGCTTTTGTCGCCGAAAGAGTATATTCTCCCGCGGCGTCTGACATTAATTCTGCTTCCGTTTTCTTTATCCAAACCGTTTTTTCTGCCATTTTTCTCTCCTTGATACCGGATTAAGATAAACGTAAAGAGAAAAAAAATCCAGTATTTTTCTTGCGGCGGCCGAAAAATATATTTCCTCTAAAGGGAAGCGGCGGCCTGTTTTAATTTTTCGATGTCAGAAGCGCACAGAAACGGAAGCAGACGATCGATTTCAGCTTCGGGACGGTCATAAATTTTCAGGGACAGAAGCTCTTTAATCGTTTTATCATCGAATCGCTTTTTAATCGGCTTTGCCGGAGTTCCGCCCACGACCGCATAAGGCTCGACATCCGCAGTCACTACCGAATTGACTGCGATAACCGCACCTTCGCCGATTTTAACGCCGGGCATAATCACCGCTCGCATCCCAATCCAAACCCCGTCGCCGATAATCGTATCGCCTTTTCGGCAATAAGCTTCCTTAATTTTTTCGGCAAAGGGATAACAGCTGAACCAATCCATCCGGTGGGTATTGTTGCCGCCCATCAGAATAACGGCTTCGGCGCCGATACAGACATAATTGCCGATATAAAGCTTATCATATTCAAACGGCGCGGCAAAATTCCCGCGGCTGTATTCATCCCCGTAAAGATAGCGCACGACATAATCTTCAAAATCGGGCGTATAGGCATTGCTGTAATAACTTTTGCTCCCTTTAACAATGATGTTGGGATTTTTTACGCTCTGATGAAGATATTCAACCTGTGACCAATGTTTTGTCATCTTACGCTTCCTTCTCGGGGGCGGGAGCCGGGGTTTCCGGCTTTGCCGCGGTTTCCGCTTCCGGCTTGAGATAGTTTAATATTTTATCCCACCAGGAGAGCTTTTGTTCACAAATCCGGGTTTGGGCATTCCATACCCCGCCGCTTTTTTCACAGGCTGCTTTCTCCCGGTGATTATACTGATAACATCCGTAAAAACCCATTCCGATGACCAAAAGCAGCAGAAAAATTTTGAAAAAAGTTTTGGCAAAGAACCACAGAATCCACAACAAAACAACAAAGACCAGATTAAATTTATAGGTCAGCGTATCGGCACTGAAGACAAAGACTCGTAATCCGTAATAGAGGGTCAACAGCCCCAAGAGAAAATTGACCGGAGATTTCAGCAAATACAGGAAAATCCGCTTCGGCAGCGAACGGCGCGTTTTTTCTTCTTCCATTACTTATTCCTTAACTGTTATTTGGCAAAATCATAAAAATTCAGGCCGATTTCCGGATTATAACTTCTTTCTACCCGGGCAGCGGGAAGCGCTTCAATAAACAATTCCCCGGCGCCGTTGATGTCGGCCGAAAGCAGATGCCCGGCCAACGCCTGATAATTTTTATCTCCGAGAGTTATATGCAGATGAACATATTCTTTACCGTCCATTGTCGAAATATTGCCGCTTAAATTGGTAATTTCCATTTGCCCGTTAAAGCTTTTATCAACATATTGTTTGGTTTGCGGATCAAAAAAGCGCAGCGTAACGGCATTAACCGCACCGATACCCGTAATATTTCCGGCTGTCAGCTTTTGCGCGCGGACAAAATCATTTACCGCGGCAACCAATTCGCTGCGATTGGCAATACTCAAAAAATATTTGTCGCCGAATTTCTTGGCAGTCCAGCCGCTGCCCTGTAAAACTTCACCGCGAGACGGACGGCCGAACTGTTTCCAGCCGATAAAAATTACTCCGGCAAGCAGAGCCATGTTCAAAAATAAAAAAAGCGTATGTTTCATGAATCTCCCCCTGTGCAGAATTTCTGTTTCTAATAAATTACTCCGTCTTTCTTTTTTGGCAAGTATTTTATCGGCGGATTAAGAAGCTTTCTAACGATGGAAATGACCGGGGCCGCTTCATTCGAGCACGACGCTCCAACGCTTTAAAACAAAAAAGCCCGCATAAAAAAAGCGACGAGGCTCGTCTTGCTTCGTAAGTTTCGCTTATTGTCATAAGCTCAACAACTGCGCTTCGGTCAAAGTACTTGTAACAGCGGCTCATTACGCTTGCGCTTCTCGCCGCTTAACAAGTTCTTTTCAAACGCTCTAAAAACCTGACATTAAGTCAGCTTTTTATTCGGTTTGCTCGCGACCGGGGCCGCTTCATTCGAGCGCGGCACTCCAACGCTTTAAAACAAAAAAGCCCGCATAAAGCAGGCTTTTTTGTTTTAATGGCGGGAGCGACGAGGCTCGAACTCGCGACCCCATGCGTGACAGGCATGTATTCTAACCAACTGAACTACGCCCCCATCAATTTCGAGTTACCTTATACCGAACAAAAAAAATAATTGCAAGTCTTTTTTTTAATTTTTTTAAAAATTATGAATTTTTTAATAAAAACCGTGATACATTCTTAGTTATACACACTATAGCCATAAAATACTTTGTCATTTGAAAAGTTTAATTTTATATTTTGAAACTGAATTTTGGAAAAATATACAGTTTGCCGCGGAGTAATTTCAAAATGAACTGGCTAGAAACGATAATAACAAAGCTGAAAATCAGTCTGAAAAACCGTCACCGGATGATTACTCTCGGTTATGCGGCGGCTATTGCTTCGGCCTTTGTTCTTTCTCTTACCAATAATAATGACGTGAGCGCGTCGGTAGCTCCCCGCGAACGCCTTGATTATATTATGTTTGAAAATAATATTGCCAGCAATCTGCAAAATCAGGAAAGTATTTATCCGCAAAGTTCTATCGAAAATATTAAATCGCTGTTTGAAATGGTTAATTATAACAGCCAAAGTAAAATTATCGAAAATGAAATCGTGGTTTCCAAGGGCGACAGTTTTATTTCAATTTTAAATAATCTCGGGTTGGATTATAACGGCGCCCATGAGCTCTATACAATCTTAAAAAAGGTTTATAATCCGCAGAATTTGAAAATCGGGCAGAAAATTGTCGTTACTACTGTTAACCGTACGCAGATAGATTTGCCGGAGAGTCCGGTCAGTGACAGCGGCGTCAGCGTGGAAAGCATTGTTATTGAGGATAAACCCGGCGAACGTTATATTCTGGAAAAAGACGAAAATCAGCAATATACCGCCCGGGCGGAAAAAGACGAACTGATTACCGAAGTCAACAGCGCCAGCGGTTCAATTAACGGAACATTGTCCAGCGCCATGACCGCACAAAATGTTCCGAGCAAGATTGTCAGCGAATTTATTAATATTTTTGCTTTTTCGGTCGATTTCCGCCGCGATGTCCGCAAGGGCGATAAATTTGAAATTATCTACGAGAATCATATTACTCCCGACGGGGAAGTTGT
>CALXTG010000017.1 GCA_944391355.1 uncultured Alphaproteobacteria bacterium | reverse complement strand
TTTCTTGTCATTCCAGCGAAAGCTGGAATCCAGTTAAACAAATTATCTTATTAATTCTAATAGATATCTTATCATTCTTTCTCATTCTAATCAATATCTGTTAACAAAGATTTAGCAGAACCTTATTTTCTGTCTAAACCAATTGAGCAGAAGATTTTTTGTCATAAAAAAAGTCCCGAAAATATAAGTATTTTTCGGGACTGAAAGAAGCGTAACGAAAACCTCTAAGCTTCAAGCGTTCTTCTCAAGGCATCAACATTTTCAGCCAGTGAGGAGTCTTCCATAATCAGCTCTTCAACTTTACGAACCGCATGCATAACCGTTGTGTGGTCACGGTCAAATTTACGGCCGATTTCCGGAAGCGAACGCGAGGTCAGCTGTTTGGCCAGATACATTGCAATCTGGCGCGGACGGGCAACCGTGCGGGCGCGGCGCGAAGACTGCATTTCCTTAACCGAAATATTGAAATGTTCGGCAACTTTTTTCTGAATCTCGTCGATGGTTGTGCGTTTGTCATAAGAACGCAGCATATCCTTCAGAACATCTTGAGTCATGTCGACGGTAATTTCTTTGTCGGACAAAAGCTGCGAATGAGCAATCACGCGGCGCAAAGCGCCTTCCAATTCGCGGATGTTTGAAGTAATTTTCTGAGCCAGAAACTCGGCAACCCGGGTCGGCAGCTCAATGCCCATCTGGCGGGCTTTATTTTCAAGAATACCGATGCGCAGGTCAAAATCGGTAGGGTGAATATCGGCAACCAGGCCGCAGCCGAGACGCGATTTCAGCCGGGCTTCGATTCCTTCCAGATCGGAAGGCGATTTATCGGCGGAAATAATAATCTGACGGCCTTCTTCAATCAGAGAGTTGAAGGTATAGAAAAATTCTTCCTGAGTCGTGTCTTTGCCGCCCATAAACTGAACGTCGTCAACCATCAGCACGTCAACCGAACGGAACTGTTCCTTGAACGCGGTGGTGTCTTTGTAACGCAGGGCGCGGACAAACTTATACATAAATTTTTCGGCGGAAAGATAAACGATATTGCGGCTCGGATCCTGCTGTTTGATATGCCAGGCAATGGCGTGCATCAGATGCGTTTTGCCGAGGCCGACGCCGGAATACAAAAACAGGGGATTAAAGGAAACATTACGGGATTCGGCCACTTTGCGGGCGGCGGCATAAGCAAATTCATTGGTTTTGCCGACCACGAAATTATCAAAAGTATATTGCGGATTTAAGGGAACCGACAGCGCTTCGTTGTTATTGAACATTTCATTGCTGTTGGCGGTCAGAGAATTCAGACCTGACTGATAAATATTCTGCGGTGCCGGGCTGGACGAAATCTTTTTTAACAGCGAGCGGCAGGAGGGAGCATAAAGGCCGTGGCTTTCCTCCTGAATGGCCTGAACGACAAAATTAACGGACTTTATGGCAGGATTTTTCTTTTCCCAGATTTTGTGGATGCGGTCACTGTAATGTGTAATAACCCAGTTTCTCATAAAGCGGGTCGGTACGCAGATATTCATAACGCCGTCGTTAAAAGATCCCGGAGTCAGCGGTTTCAACCAGCTCTCAAATGCGGTGTCGCCGACTTCCGTCTTCAATTGGCTGCAAATTTGTCCCCATTCGTCTTGTACGGAATCAGTACTTAAAATTGCTTGTTCAGCCATATCTTCTCCCCATTCAGTTTTTGTTATGTTCTTGGGTCCTGATGTTTCAGACATCACAGTCGGTAATTTTGTTTTCCCGCCCTGATATCCGGACACCCTGACCGGTATTTCATCAAATCCGGTAAGATTCTTTAAATATAAAATTACCGGTGCCGGGGCTCAGAAGTTTTATATAATTATTTATGTCTTGCAGCTTTTATCTGACAGGGCCGAATAATTTTAACCGCTGTCGGATTTTTCTGCATTATCCGAGCCGATCTCTCCGAAATATCCGACTTCCCCAATTTATAAAGTCCAGACAATCCGGGCTTTCCGATTATAAGGATTCGCATTTGCTGTTCATCTTTATCATCAAAAAGTGATTGGGATAGTAAAGAAAAAAAAAATAAATACAACAGAACATTCACAGAACATTGCAATTAATTTTCTTGACAGAGGATTCATGCAGAGTCGTTGAGATTCGGCGGTTTTCAAACAAAAAAACACAAACCGACAAGACCTGAAAATCAGGAATAAAGCGGTTTGTGTTTTTGTAAAAAATAAAGTCTTTTGTAAAAAAATTATAAAGCTTTAATTTTTTTCGAAAGACGTGAAACAGTACGGGCAGCCGTATTCAAAGCAAAGATACCTTTGCGGGCGGCGGACATCATTTCCGATTCCGCAATTTTGAAAGCTTCCTGAGCCTGTTCTTTATTGGCAGCCAGAATAGCAGCTTCTACTTTCTTTACGAAAGTGCGGACGCGGTTTCTGCGGGCACCGTTAATAACGGCTCTTTTAGCGTTTCTGTTAATTCTGGTTTTTGCCGACTTATGATTGGCCATTTCAAATTTTCCTGTATTAGAGTTAATTACAATTTTTAAATTTGTACTGTTTTATAAACGCTAGATCCCCCACAAGTCAACACAATTTTTTACCGTTCCGGCAAATATTTGGCTTTTAGAGGCGGTTTTTCAGATTCGGCGGCCGTTTTTCGTTAAAGGCGCGCAGCGATTCTTTAAAATCTTCGCTGAGCATATTCAGGTGCAGCAGCTTGTTTTCATAGGCGGCGGCAGAGTCGAAACCGAGATTTTCGGCTTCCCGCACCGCTTCTTTGGCGCTGAGAACGGCGATTCTCGGCTGGGCGGCAATCCGCATTGCCACGCGGACGCTTTCTTCAAACAAATCGGGCAGCGGCACAATCCGGCTGACCAGTCCGGCCCGTTCGGCATCTTCGGCATTCAGGGCTTTGCCGGTCAGAATCATTTCCATTGCTTTCGGCCGGCCGAGGATTCGCGTCAGGGTCGCGGCGGCGCCGAAGCCGGGAACAACGCCGAGGCTGACTTCCGGCTGCCCGAAACGGGCATTGTCGGCGGCCAGCACAATATCACAGGCCAGCGCCAGCTGACAGCCGATTCCCAGGGCATAGCCCGCCACTGCGGCAATAATCGGTTTGCGGCAATTGCGGAGTTCGGCAAAAAAGCGGCTCAGTTCCATATCCAGTTCGACGGCATGTTCCATATGCGCATAAAGTTCCTTAACGTCGATTCCGGCGGCAAAAGCCTTGTCGCTGCCGCGCAAAACCAAAACCGCAACGGTATCGTCGGCTTCAAAAGCCGCAACGGCGCCGGCCAGTTCTTCCAGCATCTGCCGGTTAACGGCATTGAGCGCTTCCGGCCTCTTCAGGGTGATAATACCGACGCTGCCGCGGTTTTCGGTGCTGATAACTGTATAATTCATGCTGCTTCCTTAAATTTTGTTTTTGACGGTAATGCGAACTACCAGCGGCTTAGCCGATTCTTTGCTGATATCCAGCGCTTCGCCTTCGCGGTAAAAAATCAGGGTGTCGCCGCGTTGCCCCTGATAAGTCCAGCCCAGCTGGGGCAGGGTGTCCTGATAAAATTTGGCAATCGCCTTAAACCCTGTTTTTGCGCCGGAAAGATATACTTCGACCAGCCGCCCTTCTTCATTGCCGAAAGATAAGGTATCATTGGGCAGCTGCTTCAGCCCGTCCATCAGCGGCACGTCTTCGAGTCCCTCAATAAAGCGCGAAGCGTTTACCGGCGCTGCCATCAAAAGCAGCGTGAAAGAAAAGAGCAAAGCCAAACAGTATTTCATCATTTTGTTTCTCACTTTTGTTTTACCGGACAATAAAAAGTCGATCTTCCGCCCTGAACAATTTTGCGGATTCCGCCGCTTTTTTCAATGTCGCAGGTGCAATCGGGGCATCGCTGCCCGGTTTTGTTATAGACACAGTGCCGGTTTTGAAAATATCCGAGACTGCCGTCGGGTTTTTGATAATCTTTCAGCGTCGATCCGCCGGCGCTGATTGCCTGCTCCAGAACCTGGCGGATTTTCGCCACCAGTACCCCGCATTCGGATTCGCTGAGAGCGCCCGCTTCCCTCAGCGGGTCGATTCGCGCCAGATATAAACTTTCCGAAGCATAAATATTGCCGATTCCCACAATAATGCTCTGGTCAAGCAAGGCCATTTTAACCGGAATTTTTTTATTGTGAAATTTCTTATATAAATATTCCCCTGTTAAAATCTCGTCCCACGGTTCAACGCCGATATGCGCAAACAGTTTATGTCCGGCCAGTTTATCGCTGTCGCAGCAGGTCAGCAGGCCGAACCGGCGGGCGTCGTTATAAACGATAACGCCGTTGTCGGTTTCGATAACGACATGGTCATGTTTAACCGGTTCGGGCAGCCGGTCGGAAATTTTGATTTTTCCGCTCATGCCCAAATGCAGGATAATGCTTTTGCCGTTGTTCAAATCAATGATAATATATTTGGCGCGCCGCCGATACCCCTGAATACGGGCGCCGACAACCTGCCGGACAAAATCATCGGGGATTTTTATCCGTAAGTTATTGTTGTTTATCGTCACTTTGGTTATATTAGCTTTAGCAACGGAATTTTGAATTGCCGTTTTAATTGTTTCCACTTCGGGCAGTTCGGGCATTTCAACCTCATTAATAAATAAGCATTTAACGGGCATTATAGATGAAAAATGACATTTTACAATTCCTAAAGCGGCAGCGGTTAGCAATCTCTCTTGCCCGCAGCGGCCTGACCTGGAACAATGAGGAAATTCCGTCCCTTTCGCCGCTTCAGACAATCGGCAGCCGGCTGTTTTTCCGCGGCCGCGCCCAATCGCTTCTTGAGCGGATTCGCGAATTTCTTAACCGTGAAAACGATGAGATTCTGAATATCTTTGCCGATGAAGTCTACGGTCGTTTCTGCGCCGGCGGAGCGCCGTTATATCCTGCGCCCGATTCCGGGATTCCCGCCGGGCCGTTTTGCCTTTGCCGCGCCCTTGATGAAAAGACGCGTAATTTTTATGAGGACCTGAGCGCCGAACTGCCGAGAGATCTTATCGGCTGGGCGGTTTATTGCTCCCGGCGCTGGAATTTACGCCGCGATATGCGTCTTTATGCGGCCGACTGGCAGGAAATGTTTGATATGCTGCGCGGTTCTGCCCATGCCTGCCTCTGGGAAATAGACTGGACTCAGACTTCGGCCGGCTGTCTGTGGATTCGTCTGCCCGAAGCTGTGCGGATTATCTCCCGGCTTAATTATGAAGAACAGAAACATCTGGCCGCTCTTTGGGGCGAACTGTTTTTTGATAAAGCCTGTTTTGTTGCATCTTGGAGCGGCGTTGCGGTCGATTCGTCGGCGCGGGTGATTTGGAGCGATTTTGATGCGCTGTATCAGGCGTATCCGGAGCTGCAGTCTTTTGCTTTGCGCTGGCTTCGCGGCGAAGCCGAACCTGCTCAGGCAATTGAATTCAAACTTTGCGCGGCTTTGCGCCGTCTGCGCTTTTTTTCTCCCGATATTGATTTGCTTCGGCTTTGGCAGAATTATCTGCCGCCGGAAACCAAACCCCGCCCGCTCGGCGCTATGACGGAGCAGCCCTCGTTTCGGCAGGCAATGCGGCAGAGCGGAATGGATTTCCTCCCGCGCGAAAAGATTGAATCCCGCCGTCCCGAAGATGTGCGTTATCTGCTCGATTCGTCGCGTCACCGGAAAGATCCGCGTTTTCGTAAATCTTCGATTCTCTATTGGCTGCCGCTGGTTATTGCGATTTATATTTTGCTGAAATATTTTTAACCCTTGCTAATCCGCGCGCTTTAGACTACATTTCCAAGGTTATGAAAAGGAAACCACAACGTACGCGGAAATATTTTGCCCCTCAAACTGAGGATAAGGAAAGAAAATGCGACCATCCCGGCTGCGAAAAAGCCGGTGAGTTTCGTGCGCCTAAAGACCGCAGCCTTAAAGATTATTACTGGTTTTGTCTTGAACATGTGCAGGAATATAACGCCCGTTGGAACTATTATGACGGAATAAGCGCGGACGAACCCGAGCCGGAAGAAAAAGGGCCCCGCCGCCGGTTTAATCATTTCAATTCCAAAGTCAAATATACTTACGGATTCGGTTTCTCAAGCAATTTTGATTTCTTCGGCGAATATGCGAGCGATTTTTCGGAAATGGACGAGATTTTTTTCAGCTCGCTTGAAAAAGAATATCTGAAAATTATGGAACTGACTCCGGAACAAGCCACCCCGGAGAATTTGAAAAAACAATATAAAAAACTGGTAAAAAAATATCATCCCGATATCAATCGCGACGATAAAAATGCCGAAGAGAAATTTAAGGCTCTGGCCAATGCCTATAAGGCGCTCTCCGCCAAAATCTGCCCGCAGAATAAGCAAAAATAAAAACCGGCTTCCGCGATTTATCCAAAAAAACCGTCTCCGCTAAATAATTATTTACCAAACGCAAATCAGCCGCCGTTTTGCGCGTCTTTATAATTGAGGCGGCTTTGCCCCTTTGCTATCATTAAAGCATAGACTTTGACCATTGACTGCGAGGGGAAAATGAAA
>CALXTG010000016.1 GCA_944391355.1 uncultured Alphaproteobacteria bacterium | reverse complement strand
TGTTGAGCTTGCAAAATATTGCAGGCCAGCAGGATATTGTGCAAAACCGCTTAGCGACCGGCCTTAAAGTTTCTTCGGCAATCGACAACCCTTCTTCTTATTACACCGCTTCTTCGTTAAACAACCGTGCGGCTGATTTAACTGCTTTGTTAGACGCTATGTCACAGGGTGTGCAGACGATTAAAGCCGCTTCTGAAGCAATTGAATCCGGCACCAAATTCCTTGAACAGGCCAAGGCAGTCGCCAATCAGGCTTTGGAAACGGCTAAACCGGTTATTGCCCGAGTGTCAAGCGAAGCTGAACTATTGGCGGCTATTGATTCCGGTCAGCGAGGCTTGATTGTGCTGGAGAATGATATTACTTTTTCAACCAATAAAGAACTGACGCTCAAAGACGGTCAATCTCTGGCCGGGGCCAAATATCTCGGTGAAAAGACCACCAATGCCAAACTTATTTTTAATTTTGACGGCATGCCGGGCAACGGCATTAATGTCGGGAACAATACCCTGCTGGCTGATTTGGACATTGAACTGACAACCGATTATCGTTCTTATACCGAGGACAGGCGGGGAAATGCCGTCATTTTTGCTGAAAACAAGACCGGTCTGATTTATCAGAATTTAAACATCCGCATGAATACTGACGGCGATACAATGCCGCATCCAACTCACCGGATTTTCAGCGGGCTTTACGGCGGAGAAATTGAAATTCGCGGAAATTTGAATATTGCCGATGTCGGCGACCCGACCGTAAATACCGATACGGTCATGGGCATTAATGCGGCTGAACTGACGTTGCGCGGCACCGCCAGATTAAACATTAAAACGACATCAAGAAACGGCTACGGAATACAGGACACAACAGCAAAAATGTATGATGAAGCCCAAATCAATATTAATACGCCTGATAAATATAGGGCATACGGTTGGGCTTACGGCAAAATTGAGATGAATTCAGCGGCAAACGTGGTTAACATTTCTGCTCCCGGAGCTTTTGATATTTACGGCAGCGACAGTATTTCTATGGAGCTCAGCATGGTAAAAGGAGCCCACCTTAACTGTTCGACGACCGGTTATACGGCAACGCAGGATTTTCGCAATGTCCGACTTACAACCGGTGACGGCCCTTTAGCGCTGGACGGCCGTGATATCTCTCATTTATTCAAAGCAGACAGCGAAACCGCCGCCCCTAAAGACAGCGCCTATAAAGCCGTTTTTGATGACTTTGAACAATATATGCAGGATACGGCAGCGGCCGAAGCTTCTGAAAATTCAATATCTGCCGGACAATACAGCGAAATTATCAAACAATATGATATGCTGATATCCGACGCCTCTTACAAGGGAATTAACCTGCTTGAGGGGCAGTATTTGAAAATCAATTTCAACGAAGACAGAAGCTCTAAAATAGATGTTCCCGGGGTTAAGGCCGACAGCGAAAGCCTGGGGCTGAAAACCAAAGAATGGAAGACTGCCGAAGATATTGAAAAATCTATTTCTGAGCTGGAAGAAGCGATTGGCAGTTTACGTTCTTTTGCTTCAGAGTTCGGGAATTATTATTCTATCGTTACCACGAGGCAGGATTTTACCGAGAATCTGATAAATGTGTTGGAAGAAGGGGCGGATAAATTAACCCTCGCCGACATGAATCAGGAATCGGCGAATATGCTGGCTTTGCAGACAGCCCAACAATTGGCGGTGAATTCGCTCTCCCTTGCTTCTCAGGCCAGCCAGTCAATTTTAAGATTGTTCTAATAAGGTCTGCTGCGCAGAAGTCTTGGATTCCCAGCTGGCACAGCCTGTCGGGTGTGCCGCTGAGAATGACGATAACAGAGGTGCCGACCGCGGGGTAAGCCTGAGGGGGACAATACGGCGAAGGATATCCCGGGCGAACCAAGGGGGATAAGCCGGCGGGCGGCAAGGGAAGAATCCGGGCTTTTTTAAGGAAAAAACTGTTAATATTGACGGTTTGGTCTTTTGTTTTTGAGTCTTTATGCTACTATTGCTGCAATAGAATTCGTTTAACTTTTTGATGGTATACCAACATGAAATTTACAATTGAACGCGCAACTTTGTTAAAGACTCTGAGCCATGTTCAGAGCATTGTCGAAAAACGCAATACCATTCCGGTATTATCCAATGTGCGAATCGAAGCGACAGAGGCCGATATTAACTTCAAAGCTACCGATATGGACACCGAAATTACCGAAATTGCCGACGCCAAAGTTTCTCAGACCGGCGCCACTACTGCTCCGGCGCATATGCTTTACGACATCGTCCGCAAACTTTCCGACGGTTCGGATGTTGAAATTACTTTTCCCGATGATAAAGGCCAGCTGACGATTGCTTCGGGCCGTTCAAAGTTTTCATTGTCGACAATCGGTGTCGAAGATTTTCCGGTTATTTCCGGCGATAAGCTGCCGATTAATTTCGTTATGCCCAAAGACGAACTGAAAGACGTTATTGACCGTACGCAGTTTGCGGTTTCTACCGAAGAAACCCGCTATTATCTCAACGGTGTTTATATGCATGCCAAGAAAGAAGGCGAAGCCAAAGTCCTGCGCGTTGTCGCTACCGACGGACACCGTCTGGCCTGCGTCGAATCGCCGCTGCCGCAAGGCGCCGAAAATCTGTCCGGCGTGATTATTCCGCGCAAGACGGTTACCGAAATCCGTAAACTGCTTGATGACAGCAGCGTTGAAAACGTTACGGTTTCAATGTCGGATAACAAAGTCCGCTTTACGCTGGAAGACGTTACCCTGACTTCTAAGCTGATTGACGGCACTTATCCCGATTACGAACGGGTTATTCCGACCGACAATGACAAGAATCTGGAACTTAAAGTTAAAGAACTGGCTTCGGCGGTTGACCGTGTTTCGGTTGTTGCGGAAAGAACCCGCGCGATTAAGGTTGTTACCGGCCCTAACAAAGCAACGATTATTACTTCCAGCCCCGATCTCGGCAGCGCTTCCGAAGAAATCGAAGCCAAATATGATAACGATGTATTGGAAATCGGCTATAATTTCCGTTATCTGCTGGACATTCTCAATGAGGTGAAGGGCGATACGGTTCGGATTTCGTTTACGGACGGAACATCGCCTTCGGTTATTCATGACACTTCCGACTCCAGCGCCATTTATGTTTTGATGCCGATGAGAGTTTAAGGACGGAATGGAAGCCGCAGAAATTAATTTTAATGTTTTTTCGGAAGTTAAGTCAGGCGTTACGCGCCTGACTTTAACTGATTTCAGGAATTATGCCTTTTTGCGGTTAAATGCCGAATTGGCGCCGATTGTCATTACCGGCGAAAACGGCACCGGCAAAACCAATATTCTGGAAGCGGTTTCTTTTTTGACGCCCGGGCGCGGTCTGCGCGGGGCGCGGCTGGCAGATATCAAGCGTCTGACCCCGGCATTGGTTCCCGACGAATATCAGCCGACCGAAATCAGCAACAACAACTGGGCAGTTTCGGCTGTGGTGCAAAGGGACGGCGATGAAATCGAAATCGGCACAGCGGTTGAACGCAGCGCCCGCGAAGATGACGAAGAGGAATCGCGGAGTTTTGACAGGAGAATCGTTAAAGTCAACGGAAATAAAGTCAGTTCGCAGAGTGAGCTCGGCAAATATATTTCCGCTATTTGGCTGACGCCGCAAATGGACCGGCTGTTTCGCGGCGGCAGTCAGCCGCGGCGCAGTTTTCTCGACCGGCTGGTTTATGCTTTTGACTTGGAACACGCGAAAAGAACCGCCAATTTTGAACATTTGTACAAACAATGGTATCAGCTGCTCAAAAGCGGCTGCCGCGATAACGCCTGGCTGGCTTCGCTGGAAGAAAGCATGGCGGCGCTCGGCGTGGCTATTGCGGCGGCGCGGCGCGAACAAATTGCCAAACTGAACCGTTTTATCGAGACCGAACCGGACGATGTCTTTCCCAACGTGGTTCTGGAACTGGACGGACAGATCGAAAAAATGCTGGATAAATCGCCCGCAATTGAGGTTGAAGATTTTTATGCCCGGCGCCTGTGCGAACAGCGGCGCAATATTCTGTATAATGACAGCGTTGATGGCGTCAACCGTACGGATTTTAAGGTTTTTTACAAAAAGAAACGAATGTCGGCAGAACTTTGTTCGACCGGCGAACAGAAATCGTTGCTGATCAGCATTATTCTGGCGCAAAGCAAATGTCAGACCCTGCATCAGGGGTTTGCCCCGGTTTTGCTGCTGGACGAAGTCGTTGCCCATCTGGACGATATCAAGCGCGAAGCGCTGCTGGAAAAGATCCGCGAACTCCGCGTGCAGGCCTGGATTACTTCGACCGATGCCGAGCTGTTTGACAGTCTGCGCGGCAAGGCTCAGTTTTTGGGATTGGAAAATAACGGCATTTGCCATGACCGCTCATAAGCAGCTCTTATCAATCTGACAGAAAATCTATGCCTATCAAGTTCTGTTTGACAAAAAACGGGGCTTCGCTAAGTCTTTGTTAACACATATTGAATAAGCTGAAAAATCATGATATAGTAGATATATAGTGAGAAAAATAAAGGGCCGAAAGAATGTCGGGGATATCGTTAACAGCGTCAATACGCAGCAACTTGTTGAGCTTGCAGAATATTGCAAGTCAGCAGGATATTGTGCAAAACCGCTTAGCGACCGGCCTTAAAGTTTCTTCGGCAATTGATAATCCTTCTTCCTATTACACCGCTTCTTCATTAAATAACCGCGCCGCCGATTTGACCGCGCTTTTGGACGCTATGTCACAGGGAATTCAAACTATTAAAGCGGCCAGCGAAGCGATTGACTCCGGCACAAAATTCCTCGAACAGGCCAAGGCCGCGGCTAATCAGGCTTTGGCACTTTCGACAGCCGATATTGCCGCCAGGGTATCAAACGAAGCCGAATTGCTGGCGGCGGTCGCTTCCGGTAAAGAAGGTCTGATTGTTCTGGAAGCAGATATTGTTATGTCCGAGAATCAGACCATAAAACTGCAGGACGGACAATCTTTGGTCGGCGCAGCTTATTTTAACCCCGGCAAGCAGACGTCGCTGACTTTTAACATCAGCGGCAGTAATCAAGACGGGATTCAGGCGGCGGAAAATTCATTACTCAGCGATTTTACGATTAACTACCATACCGATACGCAGAATCTTTCAAGCGGCGCGATCGTGGTCAAAGATGTTAAAAATGTCGTGGTACAAAATTTAGATATATTTATTGACAGCAGTTACAACACCAAAACAACAAGCCCGGTTTCCGGTATCCGTTGTATTCGCGGCGAAGTTACGCTAAGGGGAATAAATAATATTGACAGCAAGGCAAATTACCGGGCTTATGCCGTCGTTGCCGACGGGGATCAGACAATTGTCAATATTGAGGGAATTTTTAATTTGCGAACTCGCGGCGATTTCTCTTTCGGCATCATGTCGGCCGGAAATGCTCAGGTTAATCTGAAACAGGGCATGACCCTTAATGCCGACAGCGCTTCTTATTCGTTAATTGTGATGAGACAGGGGAATATCCGCGGGGAAAGAGATATTACTATTAATGCCAATCACTGCTTTTTTGCCGAGGGCGGCAGCGGGCCGACTTACGGCGGCAACAGCTTTTATTTCGCCGGCGGAACGCACATCAATATGACGAATGCATATTTTGCTTATCTTAATAAATCTGAAAATATTAATCCTAATCCCGGATACAACGGCAATGCCCTGATTATGGAAGCCGGTGTACAGATCACCTGGCAGAACGAAAATGACAGCGGAACTTGGATAAATTCCGCACCGACAGCCCTTGATGTTACGTCAACAACAAGGTTTACCCCCGCCGATCTGACGGGAATGACCAAAATTTCAGCTAATGGTCCCGTATTACCGAATATTGATGATGAAATGGCCAAGAAAAAATTACCGGTTGACGGTTATAAAGAAGATTACAGTCAACAAGAACAACAATACAATCAATTGCTGCTTCAATATGATATGCTGATATCCGACGCCTCTTACAAGGGGATTAACCTGCTTGAGGGGCAGCATTTGAAAATCAATTTCAACGAAGACAGAAGTTCTAAAATAGATGTTCCCGGGGTTAAAGCCGACAGCGAAAGCCTGGGGCTGAAAACCAAAGAATGGAAGACTGCCGAAGATGTTGAAAAATCTATTTCCGAACTGGAAGAAGCGATTGGCAGTTTACGTTCTTTTGCTTCAGAGTTTGGGAATTATTATTCTATCGTTACCACCAGACAAGACTTTACCGAAAATCTGATAAATGTTTTGGAAGAAGGGGCGGATAAATTAACGCTCGCCGACATGAATCAGGAATCGGCGAATATGCTGGCTTTGCAGACAGCCCAACAATTGGCGGTGAATTCGCTTTCCCTTGCTTCTCAGGCTTCGCAAAGTATTTTGCGTTTGTTTTAAGACCGGCCAAACCAAAAAATAACAGGCAATATTGCGGCTCTTCAAAGCTGCAGCTTCGGTATGTATTTGCCCGGTAAATTAATCCGTAACTTTTATTAACAAATGTTCATTTGACTTTTACCGCGGTGCCTTATAGCATGGCAGCGAAACTTGACTTGACCTTTAATGCACTCGTTTTCAATAATTTATGAAAGGAATA
>CALXTG010000015.1 GCA_944391355.1 uncultured Alphaproteobacteria bacterium | reverse complement strand
TCTGATGTTTTTTGAGATGAGGCAGGGATCTATGTTTTTTTATCTTTTTTTTCACCTTTCTCTCCTCTCTGTTGCAACAAATAAAACCTGCTTGTTTTTTAACCTTTTATCACCTTATCCAAAAGCTAAAAATAAAAATATGCACAGAAACCGAAATTAAAACTGCGAAACAAAAATTCCTTTTTCAAAGAAATCTTCTCCGCACCATAAAAAAAGCTCCCGAAAGAAAGACAACTTTACCGGTGCGGCTAAGAATTGGGAGGAAAAAATCAACCGATGTTGATTTTTTCTGAAGCAATCGTTGAGATGTTAACGCGCGAGGGCAGCGACAGCAACAGAAGCAAGTGTTACCATCTTTGACGTCATAGGCTTCTCCGCACCATAAAAAAAAGCTCCCGAAAGAAAGACAACTTTACCGGTGCGGCTAAGAATTGGGAGGAAAAAATCAACTGATGTTGATTTTTTCTGAAGCAATCGTTGAGATGTTAACGCGCGAGGGCAGCAACAGCAACCGAAGCAAGTGTTATCATCTTTGACGTCATAGGCTTCTCCGCACCATAAAAAAAAAGCTCCCGAAAGGGGAGCATTTTTATGGTGCGGCTAAGAAGACTCGAACTTCCACGGGCTTAGCCCATAACGACCTCAACGTTACGCGTCTACCAGTTCCGCCATAGCCGCACAAATCAATCAACGGGGTTAGATTTAATGCATTATAAAAAATAAATCAAGCATTTTTTACTTATTCTGTTTTTTTCTTGGCAACTTTCCGGAAACCGGGCTTCCAGGCTCAACCAAACCTCCGGAAATAACAAACTTAATCCCCTCTTCAACCGTCATATCCAGCTCAATGACATCTTCCTCGGGAACAAAAATCAAGAAACCGGAAGTCGGGTTCGGTGTGGTCGGAATAAAAATATTGAGCATTTTCTTTTTCAGCAGCCCCTTAACCTCACCCTTGGTATCCGAACTGACAAAGCCTAAAATCCAAATTCCCTTCCGCGGATATTCCAACAGCACCACTTTGCGGAAAGCCTGGGCTTTTCCCGAAAAAAAAGTTTCAAAAATCTGTTTTAAAACAGAATAAATACTCGAAACAAACGGAAGCTTATAAACAATCCATTCGCCGAGATGCAAAAAGAATTTACCGAGAAAACCGGCGGCAAACATACCGACCGCTATCAGGCCGACAATCAAAACGATCAACCCGAGCCCCGGCACCGTCACCGGCAGAAAACTGTCAAAATTATATTGCGGAGGCAGCAACCGGTTGACCGCGCCGTCAACAAAGACAATCACTTTATAGGCTACATAAAAAGTAATCGCCACCGGCGCCGTCACCAGAATTCCGGTAAAGAAATACGCCCGCAATTTTGCGCCTAACTTCATAAAAACCGCCCTTTCGCGTTCCAGACGTATCCGTTTAATATTTTTTGCTCTTTGCCTGACCTGATTATCTTTCATAATTTGCTCACCTGCTTTTACGAATATCATCAATAATAAACTGCACCGAATTGCGTCCCTGCCAGTTATCGCGGCGTAAAACCCCGACAACATCAAATTTGTCGCCCTTACCGTTCAACAGAGCTTTTCCGACTTCGGTATCTGCGCTGCGGAATGCCATAGCCTTGATATTGCCGCCGTTGTCCGAAGTCAGAAAACAACGGACATGGCCGCTGCCGACCAAAGAAGCGCGCACGGCACGCACGCCGCTTAACATCAGCTTCGGCTCGGGATTTCCGGCACCAAAAGGCTCAAGCTGTTCCAACTGTTCCGCCAGTTCGACCGTAGCCCCCGCCGCATCCAGCACGCCGTCCAGCTCAATTACCGGCACAATTTCTTCACCGCCGATTCGGGCATTGACATATTCACCGGCAAAATTCCGAAATTCTTCAATTTTATCTTCTTCCAAAGAAAAGCCTGCCGCCATCGTATGACCGCCGCCTTTGGTTAAAATCCCCTTTTCTTTGGCCGCAATAATCAAAGCTCCCAAATCGACCTCGGGAATTGAACGGGCCGAACCTTTTACCTCATCAGCCTCAACCGACATCACAAAAGAGGGCAGATTATAACGCTCTTTGAGTTTGCCGGCCACTATACCGATAACCCCCTGATGCCCGTCATGACCGGCGACAAAGGCTATCGGATATTGCTGCGGAGATCCCTCAAGCATCTCCATTGCCTGTAAAAGGACATAAGCTTCTATTTCCTTACGCTGTTCATTAAACTCATTCAATTTCACCGCCAGCTGTTCAGCCTGCTGCGGATCTGTCGTACACAGCAGCCGGTTTCCCATTGCCGATTCCCCGACCCGGCCGCAGGCATTTATACGCGGCCCCAGAACATAACCGAGATGAAAAGCCGACGGCGCCTCATTAATTCCCGATTTGTCGATTAATGCTTTCAGCCCCGGATTCCCTCGCTGAGCCATAATTTTTAAACCCTGCCGCACATAAGCGCGATTCAGTCCCTTCAGAGGCACGACATCGCAGACTGTCCCCAAAGCAACCAAATCCAGCCATTGCATTAAATTCGGCTCCGAACGGCCGCTGTAAAACTTCTTCTCCCGCAATGCGCGGTTAACCGCCACTATTGTCAAAAAGACAACCCCGACCGCAGCCAGATAAGGCAGATATTCAATGCCGTTGTCTTCGTCAAGCCGCTTCGGATTAATTACCGCATATACACCCGGCAGTCGGGCTTCGGCTTCATGGTGATCAACAACCACAACGTCCAGCCCCTGCCCGGCGGCATAGTTCAACGGTTCAAAAGCCGTCGTCCCGCAATCGGTAGTGATAACCAACTCAACGCCGAGCGCTTTAAATTTATCGACGGCCGCAATACTCGGACCATACCCTTCGTCCCGTTCGGGAATATGTACCTCCGGCACAACGCCGACACTACTTAAAAACAGCTTCATCACGGCCGAAGAGGTCGCTCCGTCAACATCGTAATCGCCGATAATGCCGATTTTCTGCTTATGAATCACAGCCTCGGCTATTCGTTCGGCCCCTTTCTCCATATCCTTAAGAACCGAAGGATTAGGCAGCAGAGTCTGCAATTTCGGATTAAGATAACCGTTAACTTCCGAAGGAGATACATGGCGGGAAGCTAATATGCGCGCAACAACAAAAGGCAATTGAAACTGCTGTACAATTGCCTCTGCCGTTCTCTCATCACCGGCCGACAGTTTCCAAATACTTCCGCCCAGCGATTTATTTTCAGTTTCAGTATTCAAACAAATTCCTTACAATATATAACGGACTTTGCTTTTAGGCTTCCGTTCTCAGAAACCAAAGTTCGTTTTAACGAGAAGAATAAAAGTAAAACACGTAACGCAGAAACTTGAGCGTACATTGTGGTACGTGAGTTTCGAGTAACGGATTTTGCTTTTAAGCTTCCGTTAAAACGAACTTTAATAACTGATATAAACCTCAGCTCTCCTATTCATCTTTTCTCCTTCGGGCATGACTTCCAGATAAACGGGAGCCGTATCCGACAAAGCTTCGATTTTAATGTTCTGGCTGCCTAACCCTGCTCTTTGCAAAGCTTTAGCCACATTCTGCGCCCGCTGCAGAGAAATATTGAAATTTGCCAGTTTGTGCGAGACAATATCCGTATTGCGGGTCCGGCTGGAAGCAAAACCCATAACCGTCACTTCGGCATTTTTAGCCTTGGCTTCTTTTACAATATTTCTGATCTTCGCGCGATCGGCAGGAGCAAGCTCGGCGCTGCCATTGGCAAAATAAAACGTATCCATGCGGTAGCTGACGCTCGGCACATAATCCGCGGCCAAAGTCTGAACCTGCACATCATCGGCGCTCGGCGCAACCTCCGTAACACTGCCGCTCAAAACCGTTTCCTCTTCATCACCGCTGTCATTAAGCTCCTTCAAAACCGACTTTTTCAGGATCGGTTTGGTTTTAGCGGCCGCAACTTTTTCCGGCTCTTCATTTTTAAGCGCCATCTCATTTTTCAGCAATTCGTCTTCCTCATCATAAGCGGCATTTGCTTTATCCGAAGTCAGTGAGGAACCTTCTTCGGGAAGTTTCAGTTCGACCTTCCCGTCACTGATGGCCATGCTGCTTTCATCTTCCATTTCCAGCGTGGTATCATCCTCTTCGACAATTTCCGGAAAAACCGCAGAACTGCAGGCATTGAGCATAATCAAAACACTTACGGCACTTAAGAACTTAATCATCTTTATTACACCAATCATCAACGGATTAACTAATTCATAATCATTGATATAATAATAAACTTCATAACACAAGAACAAAAATAATATTCCGATATTTTTATGAACAAAAAAACCCGCCCTAAGGATTCTGCTGTTGGATTTTTCGAATTTATGCCCTATACTCTATTTAGTCCGGAGACAAAGGGAGACCGAAAATGAATATACCCGCCGCAGATTCTGCCATTGATATTGCTTACTGGTTTTTGAACAAAGCCGAAGACGCCGGCATTTACCTTGATGATGAACAAATCCATAATCTGCTGTTTTTGTCCCAGGTACACTATGCCTTGCAGAACCGGCAGGAAGTTCTAATGCCGAGCCTGTTCCTCTGCAGCGAAGACGGGATTATCGAGCCCGCCCTGCACCGTATTTTTTCCCAGGGACGCCCTTTTATGCCCCCGATTAAACTCAACGACAAACTCACCGTTTTCCTAAACGGAATATGGGACAAATACGGCACTCTGCCCGCGCAGCGCCTCAAAGAACTCATAAAAAAAAGCGCTGCTTATAAAGACCACTGCATTGCCGGCTCCAAAAACATTATAAACATTTCACAGGTCATCGAAAAATTTACCAATCTGGATAACAAGGCCTCAGGAAATTTCCGTAAAAAAGTATTGATTTCGCAAAACGGACCGGTCATGGTCAGCCAATGGAACCCACGTAAACTTGATACCTCAAGCAAAGGAACCCCAAAATGAAAAATTTTTTACAACTTCTCGGCATATTTATTTTATTGACGGCCTGCACTCCGGATTCCGCTCCGCAGTTGGAAGAGCTGATGATTGAAACCTCAAAAGGCATTGTTCCTTACCGGGTAGAAAGCGCGCAAACCCCGGAAGAAATGAAAACCGGACTGATGAACCGCGATCACCTGGCTCCCGATTCGGGTATGATTTTTAAATTAGACGCCGAACAGCAGGCGGTCATGTGGATGAAAGACACCCGCATCCCTCTGGATATGCTGTTTGTTGATTCTGCCGGAAACATTATCTGGATTTACGAAAATGCCGAACCTTACTCGGAAAAATACATCATCTCTCCCCGCCCCTCCAAAGCCGTTTTAGAACTTAACGGCGGAGACGTCCGCAAACACGGCATAAAAATCGGAGATAAAATTCATCATCAATTTCTCAAATAATAAAAAGGCTCTCAATTGAGAGCCTTTTTATTATTTTAACAAGGAACAGACACATTCGTAAGAAAGGTCTTTTTGTTCGCAACTTACCACCAACGTCGGCGTTGTGGTAAAAACATCTTTGGCCAGATCCAACAGATCTCGGGAAGAAACATCTTTCAGAGCCATAATAATCTCCGAAAAACTTCTCGGTTCGTCTCCTTTTGCCAAAATATGCCACTCCAACTCACGCAAAGAGGAACCGACTTCCTCAAAGATTTTAACACTGTTGGTCAGAGCACAGTTTTTAGCCGATTCCAGACGCCGACTGTCTGTTTCTTCTCTTTTCAGGCGTTGCAGATTGGCACAGACTTCCGCCACGGCCCCCTGCATATCGGCTCCGAGCGGCGCCGTCAAATCTATCCGCAGGGTACGACGGCCGTAATAGCCGGTAAGCTTAACCTCGGGCGTAATCCCGTTTCCGGCCAGACAGCGTTCCAAACGCATCTGCAGAACAGTCATCAAAACGCTGAGTTCGGCTTTTCTGACAACACGGGACAAATCAAATCCGAGATACGCCATCTGTTTGTCAAGCACGGGCAGAGACGCAAAACCTCCGGTATAAAGATCCTGGCAGTAGTTTTTTCTTGTTCCGCGGGGGATTCCGGCAAAAGCTTTTTCAATCTCTACCGGCGCATTCCCCAGCTTGCTTTTTGCGGCGCATATCTGTACCTGCATATTAGCCGAACAATAGTACTCATCCATAAACTTCCGCAAATCCTCGACCGTAAAACGGCGCAGACTGGCAATATAGCCTTCGGTATCCCAATTAATATCGGCGTTTTCGTAGGCCGTGTGCTTATACCTTAAGTCCATCTGCCGGCCGATAAGGGGTTTACGGTCAAGCGTATGGCGGATAATGTCTTCTCGACAAAAATCCAGCTCTTCCTGCGTAAACCGTCGGCATTTCAAAAGCTCGGCCAAAAAGCACAACCTCTGCGGCCAGACTTCGGCGGCGGCGTCAATAAAATAAGAAGTTACCAACCCACCGTAAGAAGCCGTAACCATTCCCTGCCCTCTGGACAGAAGAATTGCCTCTATCAATCCGGAAATTCCCAAATTGTTTTTCGTCTCAACATTATGACCGGCAAAAACCGTTACCATAATGTTCACCTCACCGGAGTTGCGATTAATAACGTTCAACTCCATCTCGTTTAATAATCTTTCCATAGCTAATAATTTTTTAAATTAGACATAATATTTACCTGTATGCCTAATAACTATCGCTATTTTATTTTTTTGTCAAATATTAATCAAAAAAAATGTTTAAAACCGGCCGTAAATATATTACCCGGCATTCATGACGCTGAGGTAGGTCGCCAGCCGCCCGACTTCCTCATAGGAACGCAAGGCTTTTTTATGCTCTTCTTTAAACTGCGGCGGCACATTTTCAAATTCCATACCTGCCAGCAGCCGGAGCGGCAGCTTTGAAAAACACGCATAATCATGCGCCAAGTCGTCTTCTTGAAATTCGACCCGGCGCAGACTGGTCTTTTCCGGCAGATATTGCAGCGCCTCAATTCCCAGATTAAAATCTTCCAACACCTCAACGTCTTCCGGCAAATCTTTCAAACAGTCTTTTTCCAGATTATTGCAGTCAAAAAGGCGTAACTGCACGGCCTTCGGACAACCTTTCAGATTTTTTATCTTGGTTGTGCTCAAATCCAGCGTTCCGCTGACGGAAACATTGCTCATATCAGGAAGCTTTTTCAATCCGCTTTCAGACAGATCCAGAGATTTCAGTTTAAACTTTTTATATTTGGGCAAATCGTACAGATTATAGTAACGGCCGTTATCTTCCAAAATACCGATACCCGGCTGTTCGTCGGCAGAGACTTTTAATCCTTGTTTTTTTACAAAATCCTGCACATAACCGGCATAGACGGCGCGCAGTGTCTGGTCTGCCCGCCCTTTAACCTGTACAACCGTATCTCCGGCCACTTCAATTGTGGCATGAGGCCGATAACGTTCGTCACGCAATGAATAAACCTTAATATCGCCTCTTTTATATCGGTCAAAATAATCTTCATATCCGACGCAATGCCCCATGGCATTGCCTTCCAGCACAAAAGCTTCCCGGCTCTGCAGCTCTGCCATCTTAAAACCGTCGCCGTATTCAACAACCACGTCAATCCCTTTGGCAAATTCCCGTTCTTTTTTTACCCGGACAAACGCTCCCCACACTTTCTGAATCGATTCGAACGCCCCGTGTCTCTTCAGATAATCAAGGCGAATATTCGAATCCTTATTTTTCAAACGCGACCGAATATAATCTTTGGCGGCCATGACCACAAAACGGTTAATCAGCCGTAATTCACCGATTTTCTTTACCGTTACTTTGTCAGGACAAAACCGAACCACCGGACGTCCCTCTGTCACGGCTTTTTTCAGCCACTCCGGAGAAGCCTCGTCAAAAGTCGTTACCGGTTCCAGATAAGGCTGAGCTTCTTCTTCGGACAGATAATCGCGAAACTTGCTTTTCAGCCATTGAGCGCTGATCGCTTTAGCCAAATCATCCGCGTTATCGGCAATAAATTTACGGGAAAGCATCATCAGCGGCGAAACTTTTACTTCCGGATTATACTCGCTGATATAATCAGTCAAAAACTTGTTCAATTCTTGTTCATTAACCAGATTTACTGTCATTTCGGCATACCCTGCGACGAATCATTTTTATTTAATATGAAGAGCTTACTCTCGATTCTGTCAATTTTTCGTTAACATTTAAAATTTTGTCCCGTATATAAAACCGACAGACTGCTTGCATTTTTCTCACCGATGCTCCTATATTAACAGAAACAACTGAAAGGCTCATAATGAACAGATTAAGCGTTTTTTTGCTGGGAATCGGCACGATTGCCGCCGGAATCATTTTATCTTTTATCTCTTTTTATCTGGTATTTCTGCTGCTGCCGATAATCCTGATAATTATCTTTTTTACTGCCGGCATAAATATTCTTGGGACAATATTTAAACAGCAGCAGAGCGCAAAACGCAAAAAAATTGATATCCATGTCCGCAAAACCCCCGCTTCCGGAGGAGAGATTATCGACGCCGAATATGAAATCCTAGATGACGGCAAGAAAAAATAACCTCTTTCAACTGCCCTCAAAACTCACCTTAGCCTCTGAGACATTATGTAATCTTAAGATCCATAAAAAGTTCCATTTTCTCAGGCATAAATGCAACTGATTTAAATATAAAGCATTCAAAAATATTTATCCTTTACTTTGACTTTTTTTGTTTGTACCATCAGAATCGGATAGGCAAAATAAGTCTGTCTGGGGTGTGGAAACCTCTTACCTAGCGTCAATGTGTAAAGACGAAATTTTGCACGCCTGAAAGTCATAAAATGACTGGAAGGCGGCAAAATACGCTGTTTCAGTCAATATGTCGCACTATCTAGGTATAGTTTCCAACTTCCAGTCGCCTTTTTTATCGGGCGACTTTTTTACTAAACAAAACAGGGAACTTTATCTATGAAAAAAATATTAACTCTTTTCGTATTTTTAACACTTTTATCCGGCTATGCATCAATTGAAAGCTGGAAATATACCTCTGAACCAAAAATATATAAGAAACCGGATTCAAATTTAACTCTAGTTGTTACACCCCTACGTGACGAACGTATAAACAAAAATGGAACTAAAGCTAGTGCCTTATTAGCCATGATTCCTTTTGTTCCTTACAGCACTGTGAAGGAGTTTAATATTCCAGAATCCTCTCCCTTCTTAAAATTCAAACCCATTGAAGATTTTCCAAAAGCAATTTCTGAGGAAATCTATAATGCGTCTTTATTCAAAGAAAATTACTTTTCAGACAGAACTAACGATGCTGATTTAATTTTAACTGGAACCTTGAAAAAAAGTCAAATTATGCAAACATGGACTTTTTACGGTTTATCCTTACCTGGAGATTTACTATGGCTTTTAGGAGCTCCCGTTGGCAGAACCCATAATAACATTGAAATTGAATTCAAGTTAATTGATAAAAATTATAAGGTCTACTTTGAAAAAAATTATACAACAAAAGAAAAATTTAATAATGGATATTGGACTAATCCACACGAAACTTTCCGCTTTGAAAAAGCATTTAAAAGAATTGCAT
>CALXTG010000014.1 GCA_944391355.1 uncultured Alphaproteobacteria bacterium | reverse complement strand
AAGACTTACCGCGTTCGTTATTGCCGCAGATTTCGCCGCTGACGACGGCGTTGGCTCCGAAATCGGCCTTGCAGGTTTCGTTCGTCTGCGGGTAAAGATTTTCATCGCAGTAACAGTCAATATATTTGGTTACACCGCCGGCCGTACATGAACCGGATCGTCCCGATTTATTCTGGTCGCAGACTTTATAATTGCTTTCGCATTGTATATGAGAGGTGCTGTCGCAGTATTTTTCGCCGGCATAAGAACATTCGGTACCGCCGACGCATTTTTGCCCGGTCGTGAGCTTGGGATAAGAAGACGGACATTTGCAGGTTGTATAATAAACCGTTCCGCTGTCGGAACCGCCTCTGACGGTGCAAGATTGATCCCCGCCAACTTTCCCCATGGCTTCGCATTGAGCAGCGGAATATGCAAAATCTCTGTCACAGCCGCAGACGCGGTATCTGCCGCCGCAGGAATATTGCGGGGTATTGGGATAAGTACAGTTATCTTTCGTATAAGCAAAAGTAGAAGTCGGACAGGCTACCGAAATATCTTCGGAATTATCAAAGCTGAATCCCCCGGTTTGATAATTCGGCAGGAAATGACTTCGGGCTTCGACTGTTGAAACGCCGCAGGCTAATAATAACATAGCACAAACAGCAAAGAATAGATAAAATCTGTTCTGCATAGCACACACTTTCTATAATAACACACAATAACATTATATATTTTTTCAGTTATCTAGTCAATTAAAATAAAAAACTTCATAATAGCTTGTATAATCAAAGGGACAAAATTTTTTGCCGTTCAATCTGTTTAGACAGAAAAAGAGGTTATGCTAAGTCTTTATTAATACCTGTTGTTTAGAATAGGAAAGTATGATAATATATTTTTATCGTCATGTTCGGACTTGATCCGAACATCCAGGTTAAATAATAAGGCTAATTTATCGACCTGGATTCTCCGGTCAAGCCGGAGAATGACAAGTAAGGGGAATAGGTCAAGCCGGAGAATGACAGTATAGGGAAACCAGAATAACAAGAGGCCGAGAGAATGTCTGGGATTTCGTTAACAGCGTCAATGCGCAGTAATTTGTTGAGCTTGCAGAATATTGCAAGCCGGCAGGATATTGTACAAAATCGCTTAGCGACCGGCCTTAAAGTTTCTTCGGCAATCGATAATCCCTCTTCTTATTATACCGCTTCTTCGTTAAACAACCGTGCCGCCGATTTGACCGCTTTGTTAGACGCTATGTCGCAGGGAATACAGACGATTAAAGCGGCTTCTGAAGCGATTGACTCCGGCACAAAATTCCTTGAACAGGCCAAGGCGGTCGCTAACCAAGCGCTCGAAACCTCCGGAGATGTTGTTGCCACGGTGCGTACGGAAGAAGAATTGATTGCCGCAATCAATTCCGGCAAGGAAGGGTTGATTGTTGTTGACGGTCATATCCGTATAACCGGAAATCAGAATCTGATATTAAATGCCGGGCAGTCTTTGGTGGGGGCAAAATATTTGAACCAATCAGCGGAATATTCCTCAATTTCTTTTGATTTTACCGCTCGTCCTGCCGATGGTTTGACCGTTAAGGATAATGCCTTAATTGCCGATTTACAGATAAATTATAAAAGTGACACCCGCGGTTCACAGGCGGCAGTAAAAATCAAAGGTGATAACGTTGTCATCAAAGATGTCAATATAAAAGTTGATATTGACGGTTCCGGCGGCGGAACAGCCGGTGTCAGCGGCATTAGTTCTGAGCAGAGATATGGTTTTGAACTGCAGGGGACGGTAAATATCGGAGATACCGGTATTGTCACAACCCGGGATGATGTACATCCCAACCGTTTTTACGGAATAAGCAGCAGCCGCTTTGCCCTGCGACAGGGAGCGGTACTGAATATCTCCAAAGGTTCATTCGGCGGTTTTGCCGTTACCGGTTCAACCATGGATCTTTCTGACAATGCCGTTGTCAATGTCTATACCCAAGGATACGAAAGTTATGCTTTGGGCTATGGCACTTTTAACTTATCCGGAGCGTCAAAAATCAATGTCACGACGGAACAAAATTATGCGCACGGATTGATAGCGGCAAATGTAAATCTTCTTTCGTCTCAGGCAGAAATAAACCTGAATATAAAAGCAAATTTTGCTTTCTCATTTTTAGGCGGTGACGGATGGGGCTATGATACAATATTTGACGGTGTTGCCGGTGCCAAAATTTATACCCGGAGCGGTTTGTATACGGTTCCTGCCGGAGGAGTTAAGTCGGATTTCAATGGTTATGGCAACAGTCTGGCCGCACATGGTTTTACGGAAGACACTTCGCAAAAGGCATCAACTTCGGCCGCCTTTGCCCAGATATTTGCAGATTTTGCCGCGTATATGCAGCAAATATCGCGCCGGCCTTCACAGGAGAAAGGATATGCCGGGAGTCTCGCCCAAGAAAAACAGTTCAATGAAATCCTGCGGCAGTATGATTTTCTGATTGGTGATGCTTCTTATAAAGGGATAAATCTTCTTGACGGCCAGAGCCTGAAAATCAATTTTAATGAAGACCGTTCATCAGTAATTGAAATTAAAGGCGTCAAAGCCGACAGTAATAATTTGAAAATTGCTGCGCGTGAATGGGAAAATAAAGATGCGATTGAAAAATCAATCTCCGAACTTGAAAACGCAATAGGGGTATTACGAAGCTTTGCCGCGGAATACGGAAACTATTATTCAATTGTTACCACAAGGCAGGATTTTACCGAGAATTTGATAAATGTTCTGGAAGAAGGCGCCGATAAACTGACGCTTGCCGATATGAATCAGGAATCTGCCAATATGCTGGCTCTGCAAACTGCTCAGCAGCTGGCGGTTAACTCGCTGTCCCTGGCTTCCCGTTCGGCGCAGAGTATTCTGAAACTCTTTTAGCTCTTGTATTTTCTTTTTCCGCTTCCTAAATAATAATAAAATTTAGGAGAAAATTCATGAGCAGTTATGATGATTTGTTAACCCGCCGGTCGGTCCGTTCTTTTGTCCCCGGTAAAAAGATTTCCTCAGAAGATATGAAAAAGCTGTTACGGGCAGCCATGTACGCCCCTTCGGCCCGAAACTGCCAGCCTTGGGAATTTATTGTTGTCGATAATGATGACGTAATACGGGAAATCAGCGGAGTTCACCCTTATGCTTCTTTCCTGAAAGATGCCGGTCAGGCTGTAGTCGTCTGCGGCAACTTGGAAGAACAATATGACAAAGACTATTGGACAGTTGATTGTGCTGCCGCTGCGGAAAATTTGCTGCTGGCCTGCCACAGCCTGGGGCTGGGAGCCTGTTGGTGCGGAATTTATCCCAATCAGGAACGAATTGAGGCATTTACCCGCTTGTTCGATCTGCCGGCGCATATCAAACCTTTAGCTTTGGTGGTTATCGGCTATCCGCGCCTTGAAGCCAGGCAGCCGTCAGACCGTTTTAATGAAACAAAGGTTCATTATAATAAATATTAAAAAAAATCCTCCCGACTGTCCGGGAGGATTTGCTTTTTCTTCAGAGTTTAACAGGCTTTGGCCATTGTCAAGCCCAGTTCTTCCATAACATCTTTTTTCAAAGTAACGTTATCAGCCTTGCCGGTGGCGAAAACCGGCAGACGGTCGCGGAACAGAATGACCCGCGGCAGATAAAGTTCCGACATGGCATTGGCTTTTATGTAACTGTGCAGGCATTCCTGTGTAACCTTGCGGTTATTGGTAACCAGAACAATCTGTTCACCTTTGCTTTCATGCGGTACGGCCACAATTCCGTAACTGTATTCTTCGCCGTCTTTTTCATAGGCTCTGCGTACCATTTCGTCAACGGCGTTTAATGAAACCATTTCGCCGCCGATTTTGGCAAAGCGCTTGATTCTGTCTTTGATATAAACAAAACCGATTTCATCAATTTCAACCACATCGCCGGTATGATACCAACCGTCTTTCAACGGCACCAAAACACCGGGATTGTCGGGCATAATATAACCTGACATGATATTGGGGCCGCGGATAACCAGTTCGCCGCCTTTTTCGATTCCGTCAACCTTTTCAATTTTGTATTCAATTTTGGGCAACAGCTTGCCGATTGAACCGAAACGGTTGAAAATGCGGTTATTGGCACTGATAACCGGCGAACACTCGGTAGACCCGTATCCTTCCAGAACGCGAATACCGAGACGTTCCATCCACATATTGCGGGTGTCGGGTTTAACCGCTTCGGCGCCGCCGAACATAAAGCGGATATTGTGAAAGTCAAACGGATGGGCAATTTTTCCGTAGCCGCGGAAAAAAGTGTCAGTTCCGAACATAATTGTCGCGCCGATTTCATAAACAATTTCGGCAACCACGCGGTAATGCAGCGGGGAGGGGTATAAAAACAGTTTGGCACCTTCCAGCAGCGGAAACAGCGTGCCGACCGTCAGGCCGAAACTGTGAAACATCGGCAGGGCGTTAAACAAAGTGTCGGAAATATTAATTGTTTCAATTGAGGACATCTGCTTAATATTGGATAAAATATTGGCATGAGTCAGAACCACGGCTTTGGGAGCCCCCTCGGAACCCGAAGTAAACAGAATAACAGCCTTTTTGTTGCCGCCTTTTTTATGCGGGACGCGCTTGATTTTATAGCGCAGATAAGCGTTGATTTTATCCCACAGGCCGATTTCTTTACGCAGATCTTCAAGATAAACAACTTGAAAACCGGCCTTTTCAAGCGCTTCCGTAACATTTTCCATTTTGGCGTTTTTAATAAACAGACGCGAGGTGATAACTTTTTTAACCACGGCGGTTTTGCACATCGAAACCATGTTGGCGGCGCCGACCGAAAAATTAAGCATTACCGGCACGCGTTCATAGGCGCTGAGCCCGAAGAAAGTGCAAACCGCGGCGATTGAGTTGGGCAGCAGCAGAGCGACATGTTCGCCGGGCAGGGTTCTTTTCTTAAAATATTTTCCCAGAACATAAGATTTGATGATGATATCTTTGTAGGAATTCGGAACCCGCTGAATGTCTTCGACAAAAGTCGGCCGGCGGAAGATGCCCTTTTTGGAATGCACTTTGGCGGTTTTCATCAGCTGGGCAAACAGGGAAATGTTATCATTATAAGATGCCTCAAAAGACATTTCCCGCATCAGGACATAAACTTCATTGCTGATGTGGTCGCGCTGGCGGCGGAGTTCGTCTTTTAATTTGAAATTGACCGGCGCTTTGACTTTGACGCGGATTTTAGGAAGCGGACGGTGTGGCAGTTTTCCTTTGGTCTTGGAGAAATAGCCGTACTGCGGGCCGTTAATCCATACCGGGATAATCGGCGCTTTGGATTTATCGGCAACCAGGCCGGGAGCTTCATAGATTTTCATCAAGCCGCCGCTTTCGGTAATCCGCCCTTCGGCAAAAATTACGCAGCGGCGCCCGCTGTCTACTTTGGCAATCAGTTCTTTGATATCGCCGGGTTCAATCGGGTTAAACAACATTACGTCGGCGGTACGCATTAAAAAGCGTATCCACTTGCGGCGGTATAAATGCCCGTTTAAGGCAAAAATCGGATTTCCGGGGAGATAGGCGAATAAAATAATCGGATCCAGGTAGGAAACATGGTTCGATACATAGACTGCTTTTTGAGGAAGAGTATTTTCATTAACGGCAATATTACATCTGACTTTCAGAAAACGAAATACTGTCCTTAAGCAAAATCTGACGAAATTTCTCAAAATATATCTCCGCGTAGTTCATAAATATAGCTTATTATGTAAACCGAAACCGCATATTTTGTAAAGTTAAAAAAGGCTGTATATCAGGTAATGCTTTGGGATGTATGCTTAACCTATTGAATCGAATATATTTTTGTTTGTTTTTCCAGAGGTGGATAAATAAAACGATTGCTTTTTAAGTGAAAATTGTCTATACACTGACAGTAACATATTATGACCGAATATTACAAACCGCTGATGAATGTTACGGATTATTACAGTTATCTCCGGCGCTTTGTTACAATATGTTACAACTTGGATCAACTACAAAAAGTGTTTATGATGAAAAGACTTTTAACTTTAACTGCCATTGGAACCATTCTTTGCTGCTCTGATGCCAGTGCTTCCGGATTTTTATTGAGAGAACAGTCTGTTGCCGCAATGGGCAATGCTTTTGCCGGTGCAACCGCCGGAGCTGAAGACGTTTCTTACTCTTTTTACAACCCCGCTGCCATTATCAAACAGACCGGAACCAAAGCTACTTTGGGCGCCACCGCCATCGTCGGTAATGTCAAAGGCTATGAGGGCAAAAGCCCGTTCGGTTTTGACCGGGAAATGGACAATGTTGTCGACAAGGCCGTATTGCCTTCATTCGCCGTATCTCACCAGTTAAACGATCAGGTTACCGTCGGTTTGAATTTGAACTCTCCTTTCGGGTTAGTGACCGATTACAGCAAATATTGGTCGGGAGCCAATCATGGTACCTTATCTCATTTAAGAACCTATGACCTGATGCCGATGGCTGCCTACCGTGCCAATGAGCATTTGAGCTTCGGTGCCGGTCTTAACATTCAGTATGTGACCGCCGAACTTAAAAATTCTGCCGGCACGCCTTATTTGAATCATGCCAAACTCAAAGGCGATACAACCGACCTGGGTTATGTTCTCGGTGCTTTATACGAATATTCGCCGGCAACCCGCTTCGGCGTTTCTTACCGCAGTGAAGTTAAGCACAAACTTAAAGGCAAAATCCAGTTTGACCGCTATATTCCCACCGGCAACATTGCCACCACCATGCGTGATCAGGACATCAGCGCCAGATTAACGACCCCGGCTTTGTTAACTTTCGGTGCTTACCATGACATTAATGAAAAATGGGCGGTTATGGCCGAAGTTCAGAAAACTTACTGGTCTTCTTTTGAAGATTTGGATATTCAGGGAGCGCACGGTCTGCGCAATATTACCGAAGAAAACTGGAAAGACGTTTGGTTTTATTCAATCGGCGCCAGCTATAAAGTTGATGATCAATGGAAATTGAAAGTCGGTTTTGCTTTCGACCAGACCCCGGTCAGCATTCATACCCGCACCCCCCGTATTCCGGATTCAGACCGTATCTGGTATTCCGGCGGTGTTGAATACAAATATGATGACAACTGGACATTTAACGCCGGTTATACGTATATCCGCGCCGAAAAGTCCAAAGTTGAGCTGAAAAACGATCCCGCCCGCGGCGATTTACACGCCCGCTACAAAGGAAATATCCATTTGTTCGGTTTTTCGGTTAACTATAATTTCTGAGTTTGAAACGCAGAAAATGAAGAAGGGAGCTTTCGGGCTCCTTTTTTCTTGCATAAAATTTTATTCTGTGTATGATGACAAAATATAGACACAAATCCGGAGAATGCCGATGGCGGCCCCCCAGACCAATATTGCCCAGCTGATTTCCCGCTTTGAACAGGACATAAGCCATTATCCTTACGGATATAATGAAGACAATGTCGAAACTCTGCTTCAGTCACAGCTTGATATTCTCAAGAAAGATATTCCGGTCGAAGCGGCGGCTCAGTTCAGCAAAAAGGTGCTCTGGCGTCTGGTTAATTCTCTTATCCGCAATACCGGCCGCAATCCTGCCCGGGCTCGCTTCTGCCGCAATCTGCTCAATAATAATATCCGTTTTTTCCGGCTTGATATCGGCACGAAATGCACGGCGCTCAATAAAATGAAAAAGTTCGGGGTTAATCCCGGCGAAAAACTGGAAGCCTATTTGTCCCGCAAAACAGACAATGACGTGGTTCCCGCAGTTAAAAAGAGCAAAGTCGTATATGCGCCCGAAAACTATCAGGCGCTTATCAGCGAGCAGATGAAAGGAGATGATGCCGCATTATATGCTCCTAAGGCTTTTGCCTATATTGCCGGCCTTTTCAAACAAAATCCCGATATGGAAATTCCGGCTTTTAACAGAAATGTCGATCTTCTGTTGGCCGTTGCCGAAAAATCGGCGCTTGATGACAAATATATACATTTCAGTTCTCTTTACGAATTTATGCGGAAAAAAGCCCAAACTCATCCGAAAGCGGTGGAGGGCAATTTATTTGAACAGGTTGTCGCCGAACCTGATACCATTCAAAAGGATTATGTCAGAAATGTCGCTCGTATCTATGCCAAACGCCTGTATCAGGCAAGGGATATGAAAAACATCAGCCGTCTCGGCGCGATGAAGTTTAATAATATGATGGTGGCAGTGGTTCGCAAAAATTCTTTTACCCGCGATGAAGTCAAAGATCTGGCCAAAGAACTGCAGAGCCAGCCTTGGACGTCCCGTTCGGTCGATGCTCATGTCAACCGTCTCGGCGCCGATTTGGTTGATGTATTTGATAAAAAACAAGCTGATGAAATTAAGGCGCTGAATCTTTGGGTCTATAATAACCGTAAGGAAGATCCGCTTGAGCGGCAGGCCGTTCAAGATGTTTAGGCCGCCGAACTTTATAAAAAACTGATTATCGGCCAGGATATCGGAGGCGATAAATTCGACAATCAATATACCGTCAAAAAAAATCTGCTTAAGCGTGACGTCTGCGCCTTGTACGGAACTGCAGACGAAAACGGACAGCCGCTGGATAAAAACCGCGCCCGTGAACAGGCAATCAGTAACCGCCGGCAGGAAAATCAGGATAAAGCCGATATTATTGCCAATTATCTCAATAAAAAATGCCGGAAATGCAGTTTTTACGGAGCCGTGAACGCTATTCTGAAAGACTTTGATTTAATCCGGAAACCGACGTTCGCGCCAAGCCTTAACAGTCGCTGTTTTCCTGAGTTTGACCGCTGATTTTTATTTCTTGGGCAAGTAATCTTTCAGATATTTGGCCGTATAGCTTCCCGGTGTTTTAACCACTGCTTCGGGCGTGCCTTTGGCAATAATTTCGCCGCCGCCGTCGCCGCCTTCGGGGCCGAGGTCGATAATATAATCGGCGGTTTTGATAACATCGAGATTATGTTCGATAACAATAATCGAATTTCCCTGATCAACCAGCGTATGCAAAACTTTCAGCAGTTTGTTGATATCTTCGAAATGCAGCCCGGTCGTCGGCTCGTCAAGGATATACAGGGTTTTCCCGGTTGCCCGTTTGGACAGTTCTTTGGAAAGTTTGACGCGTTGGGCTTCGCCGCCGGAAAGGGTCGTGGCCTGCTGGCCGAGCTTAATATAGCCCAACCCGACTTTGCGCAGCAGTTCCAAACGGTTTTTAATTGACGGGATCGCCTCAAAAAATCCGTAAGCTTCGTCAACGGTCATATCCAGCACATCGGCGATGGATTTGTCCTTATATTTGACTTCCAGCGTTTCGCGGTTAAAACGTTTGCCTTTGCAGACATCGCATTCGACATAAACGTCGGGGAGAAAATGCATTTCAATTTTGGTAACGCCGTCCCCCTTACAGGCCTCGCAGCGGCCGCCGGCGACGTTGAATGAGAAACGGCCGGCCGTATAGCCGCGCGCTTTGGCTTCCGGCAGCCCGGCAAACCAATCGCGGATATAAGTAAACAAGCCGGTATAAGTCGCCGGATTGGAACGCGGGGTGCGTCCGATCGGCGATTGGTCGATATTAATGATTTTATCAATATTTTCCGCGCCGATAAGCTTGTCATAAATTCCGGCGGCTTCGCGGCTGTCGTTCAATTCTTTGTTTAAGGCTTTACAGAGCGTTTCAATAATCAGCGATGATTTTCCGCCGCCGGAAACCCCGGTAACGCAGGTGAGGGTGCCGAGCGGAATTTTAACTTCGACGTTTTTCAGATTATTGGTTCTGGCGCCTTTGATGCCGACAAATTTGCCGTTGCCTTTGCGCCTTTGCGCCGGAACGGCTATTTCTCTGCTGCCGTTGAGATATTGCGCGGTCAGGCTGTCGGGATTCTGCAAAACTTCGGCAACGGTGCCGGCGGCAACGACATGGCCGCCGTTTTGTCCGGCTTCGGGGCCCATATCGACCAGATAATCGGCGGCGCGGATTGCGTCTTCATCATGTTCAACGACAATAACGGTATTGCCGATATCGCGCAGCCGGGTCAGCGTTTCCAGCAGCCGGTCATTGTCGCGCTGGTGCAAACCGATTGAGGGTTCGTCCAAAACGTAGAGAACTCCGGTCAGTCCCGAGCCTATCTGCGAGGCCAGGCGAATCCGCTGAGCTTCGCCGCCCGATAAAGTGCCCGACTGGCGGTTTAAGGATAGATATTCCAGTCCGACATTGTTAAGAAAAGTCAGGCGTTCAACAATTTCCTTGACGATTTTATGGGCAATTTCCTGTTTTTTCGGCGTCAGCGCCGCTTCGACGCCGGCAAACCAGTCGCGGGCTTTTTTAATCGACATTTCCGAAGCTTCCATAATATCCAAGCCGTTGACTTTAACCGCCAGGGCCTCGGGTTTCAGACGTTTGCCGCCGCAAAACTCGCAGGGCGCTGCCGACTGGTAGCGGGAAAATTCTTCTCTGACCCAGGCGGAATCCGTTTCCAGAAAACGGCGTTCCATATTGGGAATAACCCCTTCAAACGGCTTGTCAGTCATAAACCGCGAATAAACCATCGGCACGCAGACGTTTCCTGAACCGTAAAGAATAATATTGCGGGCTTTTTCCGGCAGTTCGCCCCACGGCGTATTCAGCGAAATATTCAAAAATTCGGCCAGCGAAGCCAAAGTCTGATGATAAAAAGACGAGTGAGTCGTATTCCACGGCGCAATGGCGCCTTTATTAAGCGACAAGTGATGATTGGGAACGATTAAATCCGGATCCATATAAAGTTTGGCGCCGATACCGTCGCAATGCGGACAGGCACCGTAAGGATTGTTAAACGAAAACAGCCGCGGTTCGATTTCTTCAATCGTAAAACCGGAAACCGGGCAGGCAAATTTAGAAGAATAAACAGCTCGCTCCTGGGTTTCGGCGTTTTCGGTATAAACCAGTCCGTCGCCGAGTTTGAGGGCGGTTTCCACCGACTGGGCCAAACGCTCGGTAATACCGTCCTTAATCACCAGACGGTCAATAACGACTTCAATATCATGTTTCTGGTTTTTGTTTAAAGCCGGCACTTCCTCAATATCATAAACCGTTCCGTCGATTTTGACACGTTGGTAACCTTGTTTTTGCAGGGTTTCAATTTCTTTTTTATATTCGCCTTTTTTCCCGCGGGCAATCGGCGCCAGCAGCATGAGTTTGCTTCCGGCCGGCTGGGCGGCGATTTTATCAACCATCTGCGAAACCGTCTGTGATTCGATTGGCAGCCCGGTTGCCGGAGAATAGGGGGTTCCTGCCCTTGCCCACAGTAAACGCATATAGTCATAAATTTCTGTAACCGTACCGACTGTCGAGCGCGGATTATGCGAAGTGGTTTTTTGTTCAATCGAAATCGCCGGCGATAATCCCTCAATCGAGTCGACATCGGGTTTTTTCATCAAATCCAAAAACTGGCGGGCATAAGAAGACAGGCTTTCGACATAGCGGCGCTGCCCCTCGGCGTAGATAGTATCAAATGCCAGAGAGGATTTTCCCGAACCCGACAGGCCGGTAATGACCGTCAGTTTGTTTTTGGGAATATTAATGTCTACATTTTTAAGGTTATGTTCGCGAGCGCCTTTAATTTCGATAGATGTATTTTCAGCCATGTCCTTTGTCCTTTTAAACCTCACCTAATATATACAATTTGCATTTAATATCAAACAGAAAATGCAAAAACATCTTTCGGTTATTCTCAAAGGTAAGGACACACTTATTTGTGACTTTATCACTAATATTGCATTTGTTTATTACTGACAGTTTCTGCAGCTTCCGCCCCAAGATTCGGGAAACTTGCTGAGCACCGTATCAGAACAGCCGGTTACCGCATTAATATAGCCGCGGTAATCCTCAAAATTTTGCAAATATTGATAAGGATATTGGCCGTTAACCGGAGTGACTCCGCTTAATCCGCGGCAATCTTCAAACATATAGCTGACGTCAGTTAGTCTGTTGGGTAACCGTGGTATATTGCCGGTTAAGCCGCTGCAGCCGCGGAACATTCCGCTCCCGTCAGCCAGACTTTCAGGCATCTCGGGAATGGTTCCTGTCAATCCGCTGCAGCCGGCAAACATCTGCATGGCATTTTGGAAACCTTCGGGGAGTTTAGGAAGATTTCCGCTTAATTGAGAACATTCCCAAAAAGCTCGATAACCCTCGCGCAAATCTGCCGGCAGGGGCGGAATACTGCCGCGGATGTTTTTTCCGCCGTCAAAGGTTTGGGATAAAGCCCTTACGGTACTGAGATCCAGCCGTTTTATTTCGGTTATGAAAGTAACCAAATTTACCTGCTGCAAATTATAATCATAGCGGACAAAGGTTTTAGGAAAACTCACAAGAGAAATCACTCTTCCGGTGATTTTGACATCGTAATTTCCGGCTATCGCATAAGTATGCTTAGGTTTGTCGGCGGTTATATCTCTGTCAATGGTTCCGTCTCCCCAGTCAACCGTATAGGAAGGGCTCTCCCAGGATAACGAATAAGTTGGCAGTGTCAGTTCAACGTTATCGGCATCGGGGCTGAAGGTAAAAATAATTGCCGTCCCATCATAACCGTCATTATTTTTGCCGCAAATATTGCAGGAACCGTAACAGCCGTCATCAATTTTATCATATCGATCCCGAAACAGACAATCCCGCTCAGACACGTCTCTGCAAGTCGGTTTACATGCGGCGCAAACGGTGCAGGTACCGCCGCAGCCGTTGGCAATAGTTTCGGTACCGTTAGAACAGTCGCTTTCATCGCTGCAAGTCGGGCTGCAGACACATTTATAAACCCCGTTCTGCAATTGGCATTTCTCGGTAGCGGTACAGAGTGAGGGCGTATTGTTGCAGTCTTTGGCAATACACTCTCCATTAACACAAACTTGATTACTTCCGCATTTATCCGGATATTCCGTGCAGTCCTTTTCAACACATTGGCCGTTGACGCATTTCTCGGTGGCACTGTCGCATAAAGAGGCATTCTCCGTACAGTTTTCCACCCGACAAGCCATGTTTTCCAAAATATAACCGCTGTTGCAATCTGTGAGTTTATAAAGTTTGTTACAACAGTCATTCAGACAAACCCCGCCGGTTGGACATTCGCTTAAAGTATAGCCTTGTTCATCGCAGCCGGAACATTCAACGCAGCGCGAACAGGTTAACCCGCAGCCGTTGACATAGCTTTCGGTCCCGTATTTACAATCATAGTCCGTCTTTTGCGGACAGGCTTCGGTACAGGGTTTTTCATCTGCCCCATCCCAAAACATTCCCTTATCTTTCCAGTCGGGAAGAAAATATACTTTGGCAACTTGCATAGACTTTGGCTCATTGGATGTGTGAATGTCAAAGCTGAGAGGAGCAGAGGAAGCCGAAAAGCTCCAGAACAAAGAAAACAGAATTAAAAAAAGTTTCTTCATAGTAATCCCCTCAACAAAAGAGCCAAAGTCTATGTTTAAAGGATAACAAAACGGGCTGTGAAGCTCAAACGAAACCAGCCGCAAAACCCCGGCTGTTTTCACTTTTAGAAATATTTACTTGGCGGGCCCCTTTTTCTGTCAAAAAAAATCCCGCTGAAAAGCGGGATTTGCAATCTTGCTTGAAATAATTAATAAGTATGGCTCGGATTAGAAGCTTCCGGCCGGCCGTCATTGGCCGATTCATAATCGCCGTTGCTGCCGTATTGTTCGAGTTCTTTCTGATGAGCCAGCGTTTCTTCGCGCATCTTCTGTGCCTTTTCTTTCATTTTGGCGCGGGCTTCGTCACGGGCTCTTATCCATTCTTCCGAACCGTGAACCAGTTCGCGGGAATTTTGTTCGTGAGCCTTGTCTTTTTGCGGAGAACCTTTACTCAGTTCATGGACGGCTTTTTCTCTGACTAAATCGTTTCTATCAAATCCTCGACTCATAAGGTTTCTCCTCTTAAGGTGGTTAACATATAGACAAAATATAACATATTATTAATTTCGAATCAATAGCTGATTATGTTAAGCTTTTGTGACAAAAATGCCGTTTCGGATAAAAAGCTTGCTTTTTTACACAGTTTTGCTATAGTGCCGCCTCATGTATATTGCTGTAAAATATAAATAATGTTAAAATACCTGTTTTACATAATGGCCGCCGCGGCCTGTCTGGCCCCGGAGATGGTGTTTGCCGATGTGAATATCGCGGTGATTGCTCCCAAAGCCGGAGAATATAAAAAATTCGGCGACGAGCTGATATCCGGGGTAGAAACGGCAGTTAATGAAATTAACGACCGAGGCGGACTGGCCGGGGAAAAAATTAACCTGATTACCGTGGACGACCAGTGCGATGACCGCATTGCCGTGTCAACGGCTCAGATGATGGCGGTCAGCTCATCGCGCCGCGACAAAATGTCGCTGGTGATCGGGCCTTTCTGTCCTAATGCTTTTGGCGAGGTTTCCGATATCTATGCAAAGGCCGAGATTTTCCAGATTATTCCTACGACTGTCAGCCGCCGCGAAGCGCAGCACCGCCATAAAGGCCTGGTAAAAATGGTCGGCTACAAAGAACGCCAGGCTCATGATTTCTTTGCCTATTATCAAAAAACTTTTCCTAATCATAAGGTTGCTTTGGTTTATGACGGCGATATGCGTCCGGTAGTTGAAGTTGCGGCAGCTCTGCAGGAAGAGTTTCGCAAAAATGATCAGGCCTATAATCTTAAGACTTTTAATTTCCGCAATTATAACAATATTGCGTCCCTGTCTGCCGAAATTCTGAATTCCGAAATTAAAATCGCCTATATTATGGGGCAGCCGGAAGAAATTTCTCAACTGGCCCGCAGCTTAAAACGCGAACATAAATATTTTGTCGTGTTTACCAATCGTTATCAGTCTGATGAAACCTATAATCGTATTTTGGGAGATCTGGCGGAAGGGTCTTATTTTATGGCTTTGCCTTCCTTAAAAGATAATCCGGCCTTTACCGAAACGCTGGTGCGGCTGCGGCTGCTCGGCGTCGAACCCGAGGGGCTGAGCGTCTACGGATACTCGGCCGTCAGATTATGGGAGGAACTGGTTGAACAGTCGGAAAGTTTTAATTATGAAAAATTGGCCGAAGCCTTAAAAAGCGGCAAATTTCCCGCCGCCTGGGGAGATGCCGCCTATAATGACGGCAATCCGGAAGATTCGTTGCCCTACGGAATTTACCGCTTATATGGCGGAGAATATACACAGGTCTATTGATTTTTTGTTTCCAACTTTTTTTATTTAAGCTATAGTCGTCGCAGATTTCAATAAACTTTAGATAAGGTATAATTAACTATGGCTGGAAGTATCAATAAAGTAATTTTAGTCGGCAACTTAGGGGCCGATCCCAAAGTCAGCAACACGGCAAACGGCGCTAAAATCGTTAATTTAAGCGTCGCCACCACCGACAGCTGGAAAGATAAATTGTCCGGTGAAAGAAAAGAAAAAACCGAATGGCACCGGGTAGTTATCTTTAACCCGCAGCTGGCCGACATTGCCGACCGCTATTTGAAAAAAGGCTCGAAAGTTTATCTTGAAGGCCAGCTTCAAACCCGCAAATGGGAAGATAACAACGGTCAGGAAAAATACACCACCGAAGTTGTTCTGCAGAATTTCAGCGGCAATCTGGTGTTGCTTGACGGCCGCGGTGACGGTGTTCCCGCCGGCGGCAATGATGTCTTCTCCGGTTCGGCCGGTTCCGGCTGGGATAACACGCCCGCTGCTGCGCCTGCCGCCGATTTGGATGACGATATTCCGTTCTAAATCCGTTTCCCAAAAAGTTGAAAAAGTCCGGCTGCAAAACCGGGCTTTTTTTCATCATGTCGTTAACCTTTTAAAATCAGTTTGCGCCGAAATCGATTTTAAGGCCGTTTTTTTGCCCGCAGAGAAGTTTTTGCATTTTTGAGGCTGGGTATAAGTGAGATAAATCGCTGGTATTGAATTGCGGGTTTTGCTATATTTACCCCAGTTTTAAAAGAGTGTATCTCAGTAAGTAAAGGTAATTAAAGTGAGTGAAGAAAACCAGGATTTAGCGGTGGTCAGCGCCGCTCAGGATATCATGCCGGTCGAAATTTCCGATGAAATGCGCCGCTCTTATCTGGATTATGCGATGAGCGTCATCGTTTCGCGAGCGCTTCCCGATGTCCGTGACGGTCTGAAACCCGTTCACCGCCGCATTATTTATTCAATGTACGAAAGCGGCTACGATTATAACAAGCCTTATCGTAAGTCAGCCCGTATCGTCGGCGATGTCATGGGTAAATATCACCCGCACGGCGACGCCGCGATTTATGACACGATGGTGCGTATGGCCCAGCCGTTTTCAATGCGCTTGCCGCTGGTAGACGGGCAGGGCAACTTCGGGTCGATGGACGGTGATTCCGCAGCTGCCATGCGTTATACCGAAGCCCGCGCCGAAAAGGTAACTTCGACTCTGACCGGTGATTTGGATAAAGATACCGTCGATTTCATTCCCAACTATGATGAAACCGTTCAGGAGCCGTCGGTTCTGCCGGCCGGTTATCCCAACCTGCTGGTTAACGGCGCCAACGGTATTGCCGTCGGTATGGCCACCAATATTCCGCCGCATAATCTCGGCGAAGTCATTGATGCCTGCTGTGCCTATATTGATAATCCGTATATTTCGATTGATGACCTGATTTCGATCGTCCCCGGGCCGGATTTCCCGACCGGCGGTCTGATTCTGGGGTTCAGCGGCGCCAAATCGGCTTATTATACCGGCCGCGGTTCGGTAATGATGCGTGCCAAATGCACGATTGAAGAACTGCGTAAAGACAAAGAAGCGATTATCGTTCATGAAATTCCTTATCAGGTTAATAAGGCGATGCTGGTTGCCCGCATTGCCGAACTGGTTAAGGAAAAGAAAATCGAAGGGATTTCCGACATCCGCGATGAATCCGACCGTCACGGCGTTCGTGTCGTCGTTGAAATCAAACGCGATTTCCAGGCCGATGTCGTATTGAACCAACTCTATAAATATACTGCTCTGCAGACCAGTTTCGGCATGAATATGCTGGCGATTAACGGCGGCCGTCCGATGATGATGAATTTGAAAGAAATTATCGGCGCCTTTATCGAATTCCGCGAGGAAGTTGTCCGCCGCCGTACGATTTTCCTGCTTAACAAAGCCCGTGACCGTGCCCATACTTTGGTCGGTCTGGCAATTGCCGTAGAAAACCTTGACCCGGTAATTGAGCTGATTCGTTCCGCGCCCAATCCGCAAGAAGCCAAGGACGCCTTGCTGGCCAAAGCTTGGCCGGCCGGTACGGTAACCCCGCTGGTTGAGCTGATTGACGAGCCGGATCGCAAGGTTGAAGGCGGTTTCTACAAATTATCCGAAAATCAGGCCAAAGCGATTCTGGACTTGAAACTGCAGCGCTTAACCGGTTTGGAAAGAGATAAAATTCACGAAGAACTGACCGGTATCGGCGAGGATATTAAAGAATATCTGTCGATTCTCGGCAGCCGTGAAAAACTTTACGGCATTATCCGCGATGAACTGGTTGCAATTAAAGATGAATATGCCACGCCGCGCCGTTCCAAGATTGAAGATATTGAATTTGACCAGGATGTCGAGTCGCTGATTCAGCGCGAGGAAATGGTTGTAACCGTAACCGACGCCGGCTATATCAAGCGCGTGCCGCTCAATGCCTATAAAGCCCAGAAACGCGGCGGCAAGGGCAAATCCGGCATGGCTACCAAAGAAGAAGATTTTGTATCCCGTCTGTTTGTCGCTTCGACGCATACCCCGGTACTGTTCTTCTCTTCCAAGGGACTGGTATACAAAATGAAGGTTTACAAACTGCCGCTCGGTTCGCCGACTTCCAAAGGCAAACCTTTCATTAACCTGCTGCCTCTGGATGAAGGCGAAACCATTACCACGGTTATGAAGTTGCCGGAGAACGAGGCGGAATGCCAGAATTTGTCAATTATGTTTGCCACTTCGCAGGGCAATGTCCGCCGCAACTCACTGATGGATTTTGTTAATGTTCAGAGCAACGGTAAGATTGCGATGAAACTTGATGAGGGCGATAAGCTGATTAATGTCAGAATCTGTCATGAAGATAATGATATCATGCTGGCGGCCCGCGGCGGTAAATGTATCCGTTTCCCGGTTACCGAGGTTCGTGTTTTCGTCGGCCGCAATTCGACCGGTGTCCGCGGCATTAAACTGGCCGAAGGCGATGAAGTAATTTCGATGTCAGTCCTGAATCACAGTGACGCGACTTCCGAAGAACGTGATGAATATGCCCGTATCTCCTCGGCTGCCAAACGCATTCAGGCCGAACGCGGCGGCGATTGCGAAGTCGCTCCCGAGGATACCGGCGTGGAAATGCAGGTGCTGACGCCTGAGAAATATCAGGAAATGAAAGAGAAAGAGCAGTTTATTCTTTCGGTAACTTCCACCGGCTACGGCAAACGCTCGTCTTCTTATGAATACCGCGTAACCGGCCGTGGCGGACAGGGTATTGCCAATATGGAAATGTCAGCCCGCAACAAAGAAGTTGTCAGCTCTTTCCCGATTGAAGACGATAACCAGATTATGATGGTTACCGACGGCGGCAAGCTGATCCGTATGCCGGTTGAAGATATCCGTATTGCCGGCCGCAAAACCCAGGGGGTTATTCTGTTCCGAACCGCCGAAAATGAAAAAGTGGTTTCCGTAACCTGGCTCGATGCCGATGACGGCGATGATGATGAGCTGGAGGAGGAAACCGGCAGCGAAATTTTGGGCGACAGCGTTTCCGACGCTGACGATGATATGAACGCTATTGTCGAGGAGCCCGAAATAGACAGCAATAATATTGAGTAAATTTGCTGTTATATCTGACTGCAAACCCCGGAAAGGATTTCCGGGGTTTGTTTTTTGTTGACTGTTTTGACAAAAAGTCCTAGGTTAAACACAAAATAAATTATTAATTTAAAATAAATTATTATGGAGAAAAAATTAATTAATATGTCGGAGCAGGAGGTCTTAAATGCCTTCCGGCATACGCATCTGGAAAGCAGCGGTTTGAAATTTTGTCGTTTGCAATGTCGTCAAAATTTTAGTCAGGACGGAAAACTTATTTTTATCAGTCAGCACTTTTATACGCTGTGGGTTGCCAATTACAGCGATGACATTGTCAAAGCCTCTGGTGTTTTTGTTGCCGTTCCCGGATATGCGGAGAAAGATGAGGGCAACAGAGCCTATTTTGTCCCGCGGGAAACGTTTTCTGATGTAACATTTCATGAAACCGTCAGCACGCTGCGTCTCAAAGACGAAGATTACAGCATGGTTTGTGCGATGAACGGCTTGCGGCATCTGGTTCCGGAATGGAGTACAATCCGTTCGGGAATTATCCGCCATGTGACGGAAAAACTCGGCGATGATACGCTGTATACGGCTGTTCCGCGGATTTTGGGAACTGATTACGAACACGGTTTTCCGGCCTGGGATATCACCCGTAAAATCGGTTGCGGGCGGCACCGACGGATTGAAAAGCTGTATTATGACCTGATCGGTCAGAAGCTGTGCCTGGAGTGGTTCCGCGACGGGAAACATCTTGATTTCCAAATGCCGCTGGGGTCGAATCAGAAAGCTCTGATTATCGGTAAAACCAGAGTTGCTTATAAACACAAACAGCTGATTTATGATTTCGGTTGATTTTACGGCAGGATTTTTCCTGCCGTTTTTTTGTGGTTAATTAAGAAGGTCCGGTTGTAAGTTAAATTAAGATTGGTACATTTAGGTAAACTACAGGAGAAAGACAATGCCTTTTTTAACCGTCCATACCAATGTTAAACTTGATAAACTGCAAAAGGAAATGTTTTTGCATGATGCGGTTGAGTTTGTTGCCGCTCAGCTGAACAAACCTAAAAATTATATTATTGTCACCCTTGACAGCAACCCCGATATCTGTATTGGCGGCGATTTGGGGGCTCCCTGCATACTTGCGGAAATGAAATCGGTCGGATTTAAGGATAAAGCAGGTTTTGCCCGTTTGCTGACCGAATTTTTGTATACGGCAATTCCCGCGGATTTGAATAATATCAATATTGAGTTTACCGATCTTGCGGCCGCCGATGTTGCCATTGCCGGCAAGCTGCTGGGGTAATATAAGAATTAATTTCGGAAATTTCTGCGTCTGTTAATCATTTATAAAAGATTTGCCGCTACGATAAACTCAAACATAAAAAACTCTTAAGCCAGAAACAGGCGGAGAAAGGTTATGGAAAGTAATTCGGCAGCAGCCAGAAAGAAAGTTATTCCGGTTAATCAACTGGAGATTCTGCAGCGTTCGCGAGCGCTGAACAGTTCTCTCGGTCCCGCTTATCCCGTAGTTTTGGCCTATATGGTCAGTTTTGACGAGATGGTGCGTAATATGGCGCTTTATCTGCGCCTGACGACATTTGAGCAGGATAATTCTCCCGATGAAATTTCTTATAAGGATTTATGCATTTATTGCAAAGAGCGGCATGTTATCAAAGGAACGCTGACCGATTGGATGTTTTATCAGGCGCTGCGTAAAAAAATCAGCTGTAATCTTGACGGCGAAACCTTAAAGGAAATTATAGCCATAGCTCCGAAGTTTTGCGGCGAAGCGCAATATCTGGTAGCTGAATTGGAAAAGACCGTTGCCAAATATCGTCAATACAACTAATTAAATTAGAGCAAAAATTACCCCGCCGGTGCAATTCGGCGAGGTAATTTTTTTAGTAAAATAATAATCAGATGGTTACAATGCCGCGGGCAAAGGCATAAATCGCCCATAAAGCAATAATAACCAGAACCGAAGCCAGCCAGCATTCTCCGCGCGTAAAGGCTTTTTCGCCCGGAGCGGACTGGCGGCGGGCCCAGATATAAACGGGAATACCGAGTGCCACAATGACAACTGCCATCATCAGGTAGTTCAATCCGGCGGCATAGATCAGCCATAAGGCATAAACTGCGCCGAGAACCCCGGTAATCAGGGCTGCCGAACGTTTAACCACGATATTGGCCGGATATTCGCCGTCTTCGCAGATTTTCCATAAATAAGCGCAGGAAGCAAAGTAAGCCGGCAAAACCATGACACCCGTAATGCTCAGCATGGTATTCCAGGCATTATTTGAAAAATAAACCAGCAGAATAAACAGCTGCATCATGCCGGAAGTAACCCAGAGAGAAACCGACGGTGAGCCGTGTTCGTTTTCTTTGGCAAATTCTTTGGGGAAAGTTCCGTTCTGAGCTGCAGCCTGCGGAATTTCGGCCGTAACCATTGTCCAGGCCAGCCAGCTGGTTAAAACCGAAACCAACAGGCCGATATTCATCAGCCATGCGCCCCAAGGTCCGACGACTTTTTCCAATACGCCGGCGGTAGAAGGATTGGCGACAGTAGCCAGCTCGGCCTGTGACATATAGCCGTAAGGCAGCAGCGACAGCAGGATATAAATAGCCAGACAGCCGAGGAAGCCGAGCAGGGTGGCTTTACCGACGTCGCTGGCCGCTCTGGCGCGGTTAGACATGACGACAGCGCCTTCAATACCTATGAAAGCCCACAAAGTTACCAGCATGGTGCTTTTAATCTGGGTTCCGAGACCGCCCAGTTTGGCCTTGGTTGAAATAGCTTCGCCCCAGAAGTCAAAATCGAATTTGGCCGGACTGAACGCAAAGGCCAAAATGATAATGAACAAAATCAGCGGAACGATTTTAACCACGGTGCCGATCATATTGACAACGGTGGCTTGTTTGATCCCTTTCAGAACCAGATAGTTAAAGCCCCAGATAATCAGCGAACCGCCGATAATTGAGGCCAGATTGTTTCCGCCGGCAAAATAAGGCGGAAAGAAATAGTTGAGGGCGTCCATGGTAATAACGGCATAGCCGACGTTTCCGCAGACCTGGCACAACCAGTAGGACCAGCCGATCGTAAAACCGACATAAGGGCCGAAACCGGCGCGGCTGTAAGAGTATATACCGGTCGTCAGATTAGGTTTGGCCATCGAAAGAATACTGAACGTATTGGCAATGAAATAAATACCGATACCGGTAATAATCCATGCCAGAAGAACGGCACCGGCCGAAGCGCCTGCCGCCATATTTTGAGGTAGACTGTAAATACCGCCGCCGATCATCGAGCTGACGACGATACTGGCCAGCGCGAAAACGCCCAATCCGCCGGGATTGGTTTTTTCGGGTGAACCGGCAGGAACAGCGGCGGTTTTTATTTGTTTATCAGCCATTGTTTTATCCTTTTGTTAATTTATTGCAAAATCAAACCTGCCGGGCAGAAGGAAAAGCTCCTTCTGCGGCAGATTAAATGCTTCCGGTTTATTTGGCGGGAGCGGCATGCTGGAAGTTCAGGAAACCCAGGCAGGTCAGGCTGTAACCGAATTGCTGGGTAATGTTCAGATAATTGTGATACAGCTGGAAGTCGCTGTGTTTTTCAACGCCGCGGATATCCAGTTCATGCTGCAATGATTTGTTCAGCCACATTTCGCAATGAGTCTTTGCAATTTCATCATCAATGAAAGTATCAAAATATTCAACATATTCAGCAGCCCAGCCGCCGATGAGTTCGCCGTTTTTGTCTTTACCCCAGCAAACGCCGATACCGGTGGCGATAGCCTTGTGGTCATCACGGCTGGCACCGTTGCCGGCCATGATAACTTCCAAAACCGCACCGTGTTTGAACTGTTTAACAATGTCGTCAGTCAGGGGTTTAATATTGCCGTATAATTCTTTGGGCAAAACCGAAGTATAGGGAACAACGTTAAAGTTTTCGATTTTTGCCTGCAGCAGCGCCGAATCATAACAGAAAGTTTCAAACGGTTGCGGGGGAATGCCCTCATCGGCCTGGCCGACGCCGCCGGTCTGGAATGCAAATGTCGGATAACGAACGCCTTGTACTTCATCTACCATAGTAAATCTCCTTGTATATTGGGTTATATAATTAAAAATATTGAATGTAGCTCTGTTAAGTCCTGCTCGTAATAAGCCAGCTGCAATATAGCTAATCAGCAACTTTGCTTTTTCAAGCTTTAGCAGATAATTTACAGTGTAAATAAGCCCGATTTTTATTGCTTTTTATTGCAGCTCTAGTAAATTCGACGAAGTAAATTATTTAAATAAATCGCATGGTTAGGAGAGAAGATGTTGTCAAGAAATAAATTCTGTATCGCGGCTGCCGCAATGCTGGCTTTGTCTGCCTGTAAAAAGGAAGATGCCGCCCGGACGGAAACGGCTGTTCCCTCGGTTGAGGCGGTCAGAACCGCAGCTGAAGACATTCCCTTAAGTTTTGAATTTTCCGCGCGTGCTCAGGGATCGAAGGAAACGGAAGTCCGGGCTCGTGTCGGCGGCATTCTTCTTAAAAGAAACTATGTCGAAGGCTCCCCGGTTAACGCCGGCGATATTTTATTTCAAATTGATCCCGAACCTTATAAAGTTCAGCTGGCTCAGGCAAAAGCCAAATTATCACAGGAACAGGCGCAGTTAAAAGCGGCCGAAACCCAATGGCTGCGCATTGATAAATTGTTTAAGGACCGGATTGTCAGTGAAAAATCCCGCGATGAAGCCCGCGCCAATCTGGATTCTTTAAAAGCGACGACAGCCTTGGCCGAAGCCGAAGTTCAAGCGGCGCAGTTGAATCTTGACTATACGACGGTTACCGCGCCGATCAGTGGCATCACCAGCATGGAAACCCAGTCGGAAGGGAGTTTGATCGGTACTTCGGCAAATGACAGCCTGTTGACTCATATTACCCAGCTTGATCCGATTTATGTAATTTTCTCGGCAGCCGACAATGATGCCTTTAAGTTAGGTTCTCTGGTCGACAGCGGCAAAATCGTCACTTCCAACGGCAGCCGCCGCAGTGATGTCTTTGCCCGCCTTAAATTCGGCAATGACAGTTTTTATGACCGGGAAGGAAAAATAGATTTTATCAACCCCTCCATTGACGAGCAGACCGGCACGATTAAACTGCGGGCTGTTTTCCCCAACCCCGAACGTAAAATTCTTCCCGGTCAGTTTGGCCGTATTGTTCTTGAGGGGCTGATTCGCAAAGATGCGATTGTCCTGCCGCAGGAAGCGGTTATGCAAGGCGCCAAAAGCCCGTATGTTTACCGCCTGAATGCGCAGAATCAGGTTGAAGCTGTTAATGTGTCAACCGGTTTTACCACGCCGCGCGGCTGGATTATTGACAGCGGCTTAACCCCCGGTGATGTCGTTTTGGTCAGCGGACTGATGAAAGTCCGCCCCGGTCAGCAGGTTAATCCGGTTTTTAACGAAACCGAAACTGCATCTGCCGCTCAATAGTCCCTGAAGGAGAAGACAATGTTTTCCGAGTTTTTTATTAAAAGACCGATTTTCGCGACGGTTATTTCGCTGATAGTGGTTCTCGCCGGTTTGGTGTCAATGAAAATTCTGCCGGTGGAGCAATATCCGAACATTGTTTCTCCCGAAATCCAAATTTCCGCGACTTATCCCGGAGCGACGGCGGAAGTCTTGGCCGATACCGTAGCGGCGCCGCTTGAGCAGGCTATTAACGGCGTTAAGAATATGATTTATATGTATTCGACGGCCACTTCTTCCGGATATCTGACAATCGGTGTGGTTTTTGAAATCGGCACAGATCCCGAACAGGCGACGATTGACGTCAACAATAAAGTCCAGGCCGCCATGTCCAAACTTCCCTCGGAAGTAACCAAAATGGGTGTTACGGTTCAGGAAAAATCTAACAATATTCTTTCTGTTGTTGTTATGAAGTCAAACAGCGAAAAATATGATTCGGTTTATGTCAGCAACTATGCCCTTTTAAATGTGATTGATGAGATAAAGCGTATCAAAGGTGTTGGCGATGCTTCGCTGTTTGCCAGCCAGGACTATTCAATGCGCATCTGGCTCAGTCCCGATAAATTGGCGGATTATAACCTTACCCCGCCGGATGTCATTGCTGCGATTCAGGAGCAGAATTCGCAGTTTGCCGCCGGCCAGTTCGGTCAGGAACCGATGGACGAGTATCAGCCTTATACCTATTCGGTAAATACCAAAGGCCGTCTGGTTGATGAAAAAGAATTCGGCAATATCATCCTGAAAAGCGATTCGTCGGGAGCTATGCTGCGTTTGAAAGACGTCGCGCGTATTGAACTCGGCGCTCAGGATTACAGCGTCAGCTCTCAGATTAACGGGGAAGATGCCGTCGCTTTTGCGATCTATCTGCAATCGGGAGCCAATTCTCTGGAAGTGTCCCGCGAGGTTAAGGCAGCCATGGAACGCCTTTCCAAAAATTTTCCCGAGGGGATAACTTACAGCATTCCTTATGATACGACTTTGTTTGTAAATGTATCGATTAATGAAGTGATTCACACCTTTTTTGAAGCGGTTTTGCTGGTTATTCTGGTCGTCTATCTGTTTTTGCAAAATTTCCGCGCTACCCTGATTCCGATTTTGGCGGTTCCGGTTTCGATTATCGGCGCTTTTGCCGGAATGTATGTGCTCGGTTTTTCAATCAATCTGCTGACGTTGTTCGGCTTGATTCTGGCAATCGGTATTGTTGTTGACGATGCGATTATCGTATTGGAAAACGTCGAGCGGCTGATGAGCGAGGAAAAGTTATCGCCGCGCGAAGCAGCCGTCAAAGCAATGAAAGAAGTTTCGGGGCCTGTGGTTGCCGTGGCATTGGTTTTGTCTTCGGTGTTTCTGCCGATTGCCTTTCTGGGCGGCATGACCGGCGTCATGTATCGTCAGTTTGCGGTAACCATTGCCATTTCGGTGCTGATTTCGGCTTTTGTCGCTTTGTCTTTAACCCCGGCGCTTTGCGCGCTGTTGATTAAACCCGGACATGCCGACCGGCCGACTCCTTTATTTTTCCGTTGGTTTAACAACGGTTTTGAAAAAGTAACCGACTGGTATCTGGCCGGGGTTAAATTCTTTTTATCTCACCGCAAAACGGCGATTCTCGGTTTCTTGGCCGTGTTGGCCGCTATCGGCGCTTTATTCCGAATTATTCCCGGCGGTTTGGTGCCGAATGAAGATCAGGGATCGCTGTTGATGTCTTATAGTATGCCGCCTGCCGCGTCTTTATCGCGAACCAAGGCCTTCACCGACAAAGTATCGGCAGAAGTCAGAGATGATCCGCAGGTTGAAGATATTTTGACGATTAACGGTTTTAATATGCTGTCTTCGACGCAGAATACCTATTCGGGAATCAGCTTTATTGTCCTAAAAGACTGGGAACAGCGCAAACAGCCCGGACAAGCGGCGGAAGCTCTGGCAGCAAAATATACGCAGATGGGCATGAGCCGTCCCGAAGGATTGGGTTTTGCTTTCAGTATGCCGCCGATTATGGGGATGAGCATGACCGGCGGTTTTGAAGGTTATGTTCAGAACAAAGGCGGCAAAAGCAGCGAAGAGCTGATGGCCAAAACGCAGGAGCTGATAGACGCCGCTAACAAGCATCCGGCGCTGAACAATGTCAAAACCACTTTTTCGGTCAGTACGCCGCAGTATCGCATTGATCTGGATCGTGAAAAAGCCCGGGTTCTGAATGTGCCGATTAATGCGATTTATTCGGTTATGCAGAGCACTTTCGGCAGTTTGTATGTCAATGACTTCACTTATTACGGCCGCAATTTCCGGGTAACGGTTCAATCGGAAAGCAAATTCCGCCGTTCGCCGGATGATTTGCGCTATGTTTATGTCAAATCCAATGACGGGATTTTAATCCCCTTGTCGACGCTGATCAACGTTGAGCGTATCACCGGGCCGGAACTGATCAACCGTTTCAATATCTTTCCCGCGGCAAAAGTTCTCGGCGATCCGGCGCAAGGCTACAGTTCCGGACAGGCAATTGCCGCTATGGAAGAAGTTGCCGATCAGGTGCTCGGAGATGATTTTTCTCTGTCCTGGATCGGTTCCGCCTATCAGGAAAAATTGACCGGCGGCGCGTCAACTCAGGCATTTGCCTTCGGTCTGATTATGATCTTCCTGATTTTGTCGGCGCAGTATGAACGCTGGTCGCTGCCGTTTGTGGTAATTTTATCCGTGCCGTTTGCCGTATTGGGAGCATTGTTGGCTACTTGGCTGCGCGGCATTCAAAATGACCTCTATTTCCAGGTCGGTTTGGTAACCTTAATCGGTCTGGCCGCTAAAAATGCCATTTTGATTGTCGAATTTGCCGTTATGGAAGTGGAAGCCGGGAAATCTTACGCCGCCGCGGCGATTGAAGCGGCCAAACTGCGTTTCCGTCCGATTGTCATGACCTCTCTGGCCTTTACTTTCGGCGTGCTTCCTTTGGCTGTCAGTACCGGAGCCGGGGCCGGGAGCCGGCATGCGATCGGTACCGGTATGATCGGCGGTATGATTCTTTCGACTTTTGTCGCTACCTTGTTTGTACCGATGATGTTTGCGATTATCGGGGAAATTTTTGATAAAAATCCCGATAAGAAAGGAGAGAAAGTCAATGTCTGAGGTTATTGTCCTGACTATGGTTCCCGATCGGGAAACGGCTTTAAAAATAGCCCGAAATCTGGTTGAGTGCAAACTGGCTGCCTGCGTCAATATTGTTGATAAGATAACCTCGGTTTATGAGTGGAAGGGTGAAATTTGCGAAGAGGGAGAGCTGCTGTTGATAATCAAAAGCGTTGCGGCCAACTTTACCTGGATAAAAGACCGCATTTTAGAACTTCACCCTTATGAGCTGCCGGAGGTAATAATGTTTAATATTGACGCCGGACTTGAAGAATATCTGGCCTGGATCAGAAGATAAGCAACAAGAAAAGGGAATTACGATTGTAATTCCCTTTTCCGAGCCAAATCAGAAACTGACTGAAAAATTCCTTATTAATAAAGGCCTTTATCAATAATTTCCTCATCAACTGATACAGATATATGCCTCCTCAGTCAAAATTCATTAGATAATTGGTTTTACTGACAGCTCGTGCAGCTCCCGCCCCAGGAGGTTGGAAAATGCTGTCGCACGGCATCGGAACAAAGGTTTATCATATGTGCCTTACTTTCTATGGCAGATAAATACTGATAAGGATATTTACCATTTACGGGCGTAACGCCTGTCAGTCCGCTGCAACTGTTGAACATGAAAGAACCATCAATTAAACCGCTGGACAGCGTAGGGATATTTCCGGTCAGTCCCTCGCAGCCGGAAAACATAAATGGGGCTCTTTTTAAGCTGCTTGGTAACTTAGGAACAGAACCTGTTAATTTGGTGCAAGCCTGAAAAGCCCAATCAGCTCTCTCCAATTTAGGAGGGAGAGGCGGAATGCTTCCGATTATGTTACTTCCTCCGCTAAATGTATAATATAAAAATGTTACGGTGCTTAAATTAAGTTTTTTGAGAGCTGTTATTTTATCTACAGGTTTAATTTGGTTAATATGACCAACGCTTCCGACAATTTTAACGGTATAATTTCCGGCCTGCTGATATGTATGTGATTTATAACCTGTAGAACGATAGGTATCAATACTTCCGTCCCCCCAATTGATACTGTAAAAAGCAGGGGAATTGTTGCTATATGCATTAGTTTCAATTGATGCGTAGGTATTAGCTTTATCGAAACTGAAAACAAAGCTGATAGCGGTTCCGTCATCATAAACCCCGCAAACGGTACAGGTACCGCCGCAGCCATTGCTGATTGGCGTATCATATTTCTTACAGCCGGTTTCATTTTTGCAAGTCGGGGTGCAGCTCTGGCAAACGGAGCAGGTACCGCCGCATCCGTTATCGACGATTTTCGTTCCGTTAGGACAATTAGTTTCGTTTTGACAGGTTGGAGAACAGCTGTTACATTTATAACATTTACCGCCGCAGCCATCATCAGTTTCATCGGAAATTCCCAGAGAACCGCAGGATTTATCAGGATGGGACGATGGGCAGCTTGCATCACAAGAGCAGGAACGCCAACGTTCGCCATTGTTGCAACTCGTTCCGGAACCAACGGCATTGGTTCCGTAGTGGTAACGACAGCTCTCATCGGTTTCGGGATAAATATCTTCATCGCAGTAACAACCGGTATATTTATTGCCCTCCTTGTCATTACAAAAACCTCCTTCTCCGGTTTGGTTATTGTTACAGAGCATATAAGCACCGGTACATTGAATATTTTCAAACCTGTCGCAATATCTCTCACCGGCTGACGAGCATTCCGTTCCGGTACAGATTTGTCCGTCACTCAATTTAGTATAAGAGGAAGGACAGACACAGGAGGTATAATAAGTCGTTCCGTCGTCGCTGCCGCCTCTAACGGTACAACTTTCACCGCCGCCTTCTTT
>CALXTG010000013.1 GCA_944391355.1 uncultured Alphaproteobacteria bacterium | reverse complement strand
ATAAAACTGATTTTATTAAGAGAATTATCGGTCTGCCCGGAGATAAAGTCAAAATGGAAAACGGCCGCCTCTTTATCAACGGTGAGGAAGTCAAACGCGAAGAAGTTGAAAACTTTGTTTTGCGCGATGATTACGGCAACGGCGAAAGATTTCACCAGTATATTGAAACTCTGCCGGGCGGAAAACAGCATAATATTTTAGAATTGTCCGATTATGAAAAAGAAGATAACACACCGGAGGTCGTGGTTCCTCAAAACAGCTATTTTGTCATGGGAGATAATCGTGACCGTTCTGACGACAGCAGAGTCCGCGTCGGTTTTGTCCCGGCGGAAAATCTGGTCGGTAAGGCGCGCTTTCTGTTTTTCTCGCACAATAATGACGACGCCTGGTATCAACCTTGGTATTGGCCTAGAAAAATCCGCTGGTCGCGCTTATTTAACAAAATAAATTAAGCCAATCTGTCCTCGCCGGCGGGGGAGAAAGTTAATGTTGGAAGAATTGGAAAAATCGCTGGGTTATCATTATAAAGATCTTAACCTGTTAAAGCACGCGCTGACGCACAGCAGCTGCAGCGTCAAAATTAATGAAAATTACGAACGTCTTGAGTTTCTCGGTGACCGGGTGCTCGGTTTGGCGGTTGCGGCCATGCTGTGTAAGATTTTTCCGCGTGAGCCTGAAGGAAGTCTGGCTCAGCGGCATACCGCGTTGGTTTGTAAAGATACGGTGGCGGAAGTTGCCCGCCGTTTGCATTTGGATAAATATTTGTTTGTCGGCAATGAAGAAATCCGCAGTAATGAAAATGTACTGTGCGATGTCGGAGAGGCCTTGATTGCTTCAATTTTCAAGGATGGCGGTTTTGATGCCGCATTTGCTTTTGTCAGCCGCAATTGGAGCGACTTAATCGACAAGAATACAACGCCGCCCAAAGATGCCAAAACCTCTCTGCAGGAGGTGGCGCATATCAGAGGGTGGGGCGTGCCGGTCTATAAAGTAGTGCGCCGTGAAGGCAGCGAACATGAACCGGTATTTTATATTTCCGTTCAGGTCGGCGGCCGGGAAGAAGTCGGCAGCGGCCGCAGCAAAAAGCTGGCGGAACAAAATGCCGCGGGAAAAGTGCTGGATACTTTGGGAGAAAAATATGTCAAAAGTTCCTGTCTCTGAAACACGCTGCGGTTTTGTCGCTTTAATCGGAGCGCCGAATGCCGGCAAATCGACGATTACCAATAATTTTGTCGGTTCCAAGGTTTCGATCGTTTCGCCGAAGGTTCAGACGACCCGGACACTGGTTAAAGGGATCGGCATCTATGATAATACGCAGATTATTTTTCTCGATACGCCGGGGATTTTCAAACCGAAACGGCGTTTGGACCGGGCGATGGTTTCTTCGGCCTGGAGCGGTGTCGAAGATGCCGATATCATTGTTTTGGTGGTTGATGCCAAGCGCGGTTTTGATGATGAAACCCAGAGTATCGTGGCAAAATTGAACAAAAATAAAAAAGAAGCGATACTGCTGATTAATAAGGTTGATTTGGTCAGTAAAGACAGCCTTCTGGCTTTGAGCGCCAAAATAAATCAGGCCGGAAACTTTAAGGAAACTTTTTTTATTTCGGCGCTTAACGGACAGCACACGGCAGATTTTTATCAGTATCTGGCGGATAATCTGCCGCTCAGCCCATGGTATTATCCCGAAGATCAGATTTCCGACATGCCGTTGAAGCTGTTAACCGCGGAAGTGGTACGCGAGAAACTTTTTATGTTTCTTCATGATGAACTTCCCTATGCCCTGACGGTTGAGCCCGAGTTGTGGGAACGCCGTGAAGACGGCTCTGTTCGTGCCGAAATGACAATCTATGTTCAGCGTGACAGTCAGAAAATTATTGTTCTCGGCAAAGGCGGTGTGATGATAAAACGTATCGGTCAGGCCGCGCGCCGCGAGCTTGAAGATTTGCTTGAAGAACGCATTCATCTGTTTTTATTTGTTAAAGTCCGCGAAAATTGGCAGGAAGATGCGGCAAGGTATTTGACTTGGAATCTTCCCTTCAATCCTTAAAAAGTTCGTATAACGGTCTATTAGAGCGATTTTGCGTGGTCTCGAAAAATTCATGTACTGAAGTGTACACTATAATTTTTCTCGCCGCTCAAATCACTCTACTGGACTTACTCTCCGAACTTTTTGTAAGCTTAATATGAATTTATTTTACAAAGTTTTGTCAAAATCAGCTATTGCCAGGGTAAAGAGAATATGATATATTTTAAATGTTAAAGTATTATTATGTTAATTAAAATGTTGCTGATTTCTGCGGCTCAGGTTGCAAAATTGTCAATTTAATTTCCATAATATGCTTTATTTTTTAAAAAAAAAAAAAAAAAATAGTTATGGAAAATTGTTTGACGGCTGAAGAAGTCGAAACCATTGCCTCAAAGGCAAGAGAGATAAAGTTCTTTAATGAAGGAAATAAGGAGCAACTTCTTGCTTATGTAAGAGAGTATATCTTGTTTAATGAGACTCAAGTTGAACTTATAGAGCGCGGCGAGGAGGATTTGCTTCTTGCTTATATTAAAAGACGTGGTCTTTTCTATGAGGCGCAAATTAAGTTTGTGGAGTGCTGTAGCAGGGAACTGATTCTCACTTACTTAAGGAAGTATCCTCTAAATCGTAAAGCCTACTCTAAGCTTCTTGAGCGAGGCGATAAGGATTTGCTCCTTGCTTATTTCGAGAAGAGCAGGGGTGGTTTCGGGTCGAAAGCTCAGATTAAGCTTCTTGAGCAAGGAGATAAGGATTTGATTCTTGCTTATATCAAGGAGAGCAGGGGTGATTTCGGGTCGAAAGCTCAGATTCAGCTTCTTGAGCAAGGAGATAAGGATTTGATCCTTGCTTATATTGAGGCGAACGGTGTTTCTTCTTTCTGGGAGGGAGCTGAAATTAAGCTTATTGAGCGCGGTGAGAAAGATGAGATCCTTGCTTATATTAAGAGGAGCAGGGGTGGTTTCAAGCCGGAAGCTCAGATTAAGCTTCTTGAGCAAGGCGAGAAAGATTTGATCCTTGCTTTTATCTGTGTTCATACCGAGGAGAGAGCTTCTTTCTGGAAGGAAGTTGAGATTAAGCTTCTTGAACGCGGAGAGAAAGATGAGCTTCTTGCTTATATTGAGGCGAGCAGGGGTAGTCTCTGGTCGGAAGCTGAAATTAAGCTTGTAGAGCGAGGAGATAAGGAGTTGATTTTTGCCTATTTGGAAGCTTCTTATGGCGGAGCTGTTTGCCCTAAAGCGAAGGCAATGCTTAAGGCGCGAAATGACTGGGAGGAAATTGTTACTTCTTTCCCCTGGCGTTTTTAAGCCAGGCTTCGCCGGCATGCAGAAATAAGCGAAAAAAATAAACTCTTCCGAAAAATTCGGAAGAGTTTATTTTTTGTGAAAATTATCTAAATGTATAATTTTTTCTTTTAGGTTCTCTTGTAATTTTGAATTTGCGCCTTATTTGATTCTTATCATTATTGATAAGGAGGAAAATGATGAAAAAAGCTTTGTTAATTTTGGCCGGTGCGGCATTGTTGGCCGGTTGTTCCTGTAAAACCGGACCGCAGACACTCTGTTCTTCTTACCGCGGCGTTCTGCCTGCGGCAGATGCTGCCGGTATTGTTACCACGCTGACTTTTGACAGCAACGGCCGTTATCTGGAGAGAACCGATTACCTCGGCAAAACCGACGGCGTATTTAACGAACACGGCAACTACAATATAAAAAACAACATCATTACCACGGTTAATGCTGCCGGCGAAACCGACTATTATCGTTTGGAAAAAAATCAGATCCGTCGTTTAGACAATCGCAAGAAAGTTATTGACGGCAGTTTGGCGGATGCCTATGTTCTGCCGCAGACCGCCGGCTGCGTTCCGTTCGGCAACGTTATTAAATAATTTTGCAACCCCGGCACCAAGGGTTGAAATTCCTTCCGGCAGAATCCGGAGGGAATTTTTTTGTTTAAATTAACGGTTTTATATACTTTTGATGTGGGTTTGTTTTTTTGGCACGGTAATTGCATAGGGTAAAGCAACTGAATTTAATTATCCAAAACTATTGGGGAGAATATAATGGATAATACGAAATATGTAGCTTTATCGCGCCAGATGGCTTTATGGAAACAAATGGATA
>CALXTG010000012.1 GCA_944391355.1 uncultured Alphaproteobacteria bacterium | reverse complement strand
ATGAACCGCGGGTGGCGGTTATCAGATGGCAGGGAAATAAAAAGGATAAAAAATTCTCCTGCGGCCTGGTCGGTAAAGGTGTTACGTTTGACAGCGGCGGTATCAGTCTGAAACCAGGTGCAGGCATGGGAGACATGAAGCAGGATATGACCGGTGCGGCAGTGGTCGTTGCCGTTTTGAAGGCTTTGGCGCTGCAGAAAGCTCCGCTTAATGTTGTCGGTGTCGTCGGGCTGGTGGAAAATATGCCGTCAGGTTCGGCAATTCGTCCCGGTGATGTGGTGACTTCAATGTCGGGGCAGACTGTCGAAATTTTAAATACCGATGCTGAAGGGCGCTTGGTTTTGGGAGATTGTCTGTGGTATATTCAGGAAAAATACGGGGTTAAGAAAGTTATTGATATTGCAACCTTGACCGGCGCAACCATGCGGGCGCTGGGAAGTGAATATGCCGGTATTTTCAGTAATGATGATGTTCTTTGCGCCGAGCTGATGACTGCCGGTGAAAGCAGCGGTGAAAATTTATGGCGTTTACCGGTTAACGAAGCTTATGATAAAATGATAAATTCGGATATTGCCGATATGAAGAATTTGGGCGGCGCCAATGCCGGGGGCAGTACCGCGGCCTGCTTCCTGCAGCGTTATATTCAGCCTGAGGTTAAATGGGCGCATCTGGATATTGCCGGCGTTGATAAAGAAGAGAAAGGCCGCCCGCTGACACCAAAAGGGGCTACGGCATTTGGGGTCAGGGTTTTGGTGCGATATTTGCAGGCTTGACGTATTAAGCAACAAAAAACCCTGTTTCTTAAACAGGGTTTTTTGTATCAGCGTCTTCTGCCGCCGGCGGCGGTTTGGAACTTTGGCGTGGCAATATCGACCAGCTGTTCGAATTTGCCCAACGTCAATACTCCTTTTTCCATATAGGCGTGATAACGTATCCCGTCTAATTGGAATTCATCTCCGTCCTGAACGGGCTTCAGGATGTGACGGCGGGAATCGTATTTGGGAAACTCCGCAGTTTGAACAAAATTAAACTGTTCAAGCAGGACATTTTGTTCATTATAGATTCCCCAGATAACATTCAAAAGCTCTTTTTTGGCTTCCGGCTTAAAGACCTTTAGCGGGAGAATCTTTAAGCGGGCTGAGGCGGCGCCCGATAAAATTTGTGTCAGGCATTCGGCGTTTTCGACAAATGCTTTTTTGTTAACACACATATCTCCGATTGAGCACCGGATTGTGTAGTGTTTATAATGGCAGACGTTTCCTTCGACAAGAAGAAGTTCACCTTTTTTTACCCGCCGGAATTTGGCTTGCCGGTGTTTGAGGGTGTATTCTTCCATATCGCCTTTTTTCAGGCTGATATAATTTGCTTCTCCTAATCTGCAACGCCAGCCGGTACATAGTTTTGGGTCTTGTACCAGGTAAGTCTCATCGGGTTTTTGCCCGAGCAGGTTGGTGAAAAAGTTTTCAGCCAACGAGCGCTTTTCGTAAATTTCCATAGCTATTTTATTTTAGTTTAACATAATATTTCTAAGATAATAAATTTTGTCTATATTGTAGGTATTTTGCTCAATAAATCAAGACAAAAAACGCAGAAAACAAGTTTCTGCGTTTTTATTAAGTAAAATCAAAGTGTTCTAACGATCCAGCAGTTTTTGGAAAGCTTTATGAACTTCTTCGGTCGTATGAGCAATGCCGGTAACTGGTTCAAAATGTGTCAGCGGGCGATGATCATAAACGCTGCGGTGCTGCGGCAGAGAAGCCGTGCGCTTATGGCTGCGATTCTGCTGCGGTTGTTTGCGCAGGTTTTCAAGCTGCTGCAGCTGTTCTTTTTTTTGCGCGGCCAGAACTTGCAGTTCCTGCGGACTGTTTTGGGCGGCAATATCATTGCAATAATCACAAATCAGGCGGTTCTTCATCTTTTTAAAATAACTCTCGTCCTTACCGGAGAAAGGATCCCGGCGCTTTTCTTCATAGCGGATTTCTGCCAGACGCAAAACGGTTTCCTTAAGTTCCGGAGCTAAATTGAAGAATGCCTGACGCTTCACCGGGCCAGAAGCTCCGGTCTTAGAATCGGGTATTATTTTCATAGTTCCTCTAAAAATTTTTTTATTAACAAACAATGCGTTCATTATGCCTGTATATAATTATGCGAGTCAAAAAAATCATCGACTTATAAACAAAAAATTTCAGAAAATAATGAAAATCGGCGTAAAAAAACACCCCGGCAGATGTCGGGGTGTTTAATTGCCTCAGTTAAAAAACTATTCGGCTTTGTCACATACGGAGAATTCTGCCATATGCTCTAACAGCGAACGTTTTTCCTTAACATTTCCCTGAGCCTTATTCAACTAAGTTTCATAACGCTCGGGGTTCTGTTTATTGACAACCTGGAAACGGGTTTCGTTTGCCATATAGTCGGCCAGGGGTTTGCTGGGCGCTTTGGAATCCAACATCAGGGGCGCTTTGCAGGCTTTGATGTTTTCCGGATTGTAGCGGTACAGCGGCCAAGAACCGGATTCGACGGCGGCTTTCTGGTGTTCCAGACCGTCGGCGAGGTTGAAGCCCTGGGCGATACAATGCGAGTAGGCAATGATAATCGACGGACCGTCAAAAGCCTCGGCTTCGTTCATGGCTTTGATAACCTGGCTGTCGTTGGCGCCGAAAGCAACCTGAGCGACATAGACGTTGCCGTAAGACATGGCAATCATGCCGAGGTCTTTTTTGGGCAGAGCCTTACCGGCTGTGGCGAACTTGGCCGAAGCCCCCATCGGGGTCGCTTTGGACTGCTGGCCGCCGGTATTGGAGTAAACGCCGGTATCCATAACCAGGATATTGATGTTTTTGCCGGAAGCAATCGCGTGATCCAGACCGCCGAAGCCGATATCATAAGCCCAACCGTCACCGCCGAGGATCCATACTGATTTCTTAATCAGATAATCGGCCAGTTTGTCGAGGTGTTTGGCTTCAGGCGTATTGATTGAGGCCAGTTTGTCGCGCAGAGCTTTGACATTGGCGCGCTGATCGTCAATTTCGATATCGGTGCTCTGAGGATTGTTCAAAATCTTCTCAGCCAATTCGGCGCCGACTTTGTCTTTCAGGTTAGAAAGCAGGTCGCGGGCGAATTTGCTCTGCTGATCGATTGAGAAACGCATGCCCAGACCGAATTCGGCGTTGTCTTCAAACAGCGAGTTGGCCCAAGCCGGACCGTGGCCTTTTTCGTCTTTGGCATAAGGCGTGGTCGGCAGGTTGCCCGAGTAAATCGAAGAACAGCCGGTAGCGTTGGCAACAACCATGCGGTCACCGAACAACTGGGTCAGCAATTTGACATACGGGGTTTCGCCGCAGCCGGCGCAAGCGCCCGAGAATTCGAACAACGGCTGAATCAGCTGCGTGGTTTTGGGCAGGTTCTTGGTAACTTCGGTACGTTTTACGTACGGCAGAGTTTCAAAGAACTTCCAGCAGGCAACCTGTTCTTCCAGATGTTTTTCAATATGATCCATATTGATGGCTTTGCGTGACGGATCGGCTTTGTTTTTAGCCGGGCAGGCCGAAACGCAGATACCGCAGCCGGTGCAGTCTTCGGGCGACATCTGCCAGATGAACTGTTTGCCGGCAAATTCCTTGCCTTTGTAAGGAGCTGATTTGAAGCCTTTGGGGGCATTCTTCAGTTCTTCTTCCGAGGCAACTTTCATGCGGATAACGCCGTGCGGGCAGACCAGCGAGCATTTGCCGCACTGAATGCAGGTTTCGGGATCCCAAACCGGAATTTCGGTTGCGATGCAGCGTTTTTCATACTGGGTCGTGCCGGTCGGCCAAGTGCCGTCAACAACTTTTTCAAAAGCGGAAACCGGCAGTTCGTTACCGCGGTCGGCGATGATTTCGCCGGTAACTTTCTGGACGAATTCCGGAGCATTGGCCGGAACCGGCGGCAAGCGATGGAAAGTCGAGGTAACGTGGTCAGGATATTTAACTTCGTGCATATGAGCCAGAGAAGCATCAACGGCTTCGAAGTTTTTCTGAACAATGGCATCGCCTTTTTTGCTGTAGGTTTTCTTAATCGCGTTTTTAATTTCGGCAATTGCCTGATCTTTGGGCAGAATGTTCGAAATAGCGAAGAAGCAGGCCTGCATGATGGTGTTAATGCGCTGGCCCATGCCGGTTTCGCGGGCAACTTCAACAGCGTTAATGGTGTAGAATTTCAGTTTTTTGCTGATGATTTCTTCCTGAACTTCAATCGGCAGATGATCCCAAACTTCTTCGGCGCTGTAAGGAGCGTTTAACAAGAAGGTGGCGCCGGGTTTGGCAATCTTTAAGATGTCAACCTTGCGCATGAAGGGGAACTGGTGGCATGCCACGAAGTCAGCTTTGTTAATCAGGTAAGCCGATTTAATCGGGTTATCGGAGAAACGCAGGTGGGAAGTGGTCATTGAACCGGACTTGCGGGAGTCATAAACAAAATATCCCTGTCCGTATTTGCCGGCGTCTTCGGCAATGATTTTAATCGAGTTTTTGTTGGCTCCGACGGTACCGTCAGCACCCAGGCCGAAGAATACGGCACGAACGACGTCTTTGGGTTCGGTGTAAATCGAATCGTCGAAAGGCAGCGAGGTTTTGTTGACGTCATCGGTTATACCGACCGAGAAACCGTTAATCGGTTTGGCACTGGCGCCGTTGTCGTAGACGGCTTTGACCATGCCCGGCGTGAATTCTTTGGAAGACAGACCGTAGCGGCCGCCGACGATTTTCGGCATGCTGCTCAGTTCGCCGTTGGCAAAAGCCTGGCTCAAAGTGGCAACAACGTCGAGATACAGGGGTTCGCCGGTAGAACCGGATTCCTTGGTGCGATCCAGAACCGAAACAACCTTAACCGATTTGGGCAGAGCCTTGAGGAAAGATTTTTCCGAGAAAGGACGATAGAGATGAACTTTCAACAAGCCGAGCTTGGCACCGTTGGCGTTCAGATAGCTGATGGTTTCTTCAACCGTTTCGGCGCCCGAACCCATGATGACGATAACCTGTTCGGCATCGGCGGTACCGACATAATCGACAACATTATATTTGCGGCCGGTGATTTTAGCGAATTTATCCATTTCTTCCTGAACAATGCCTTCGACTTTTTTGTAGAAGGGGTTGGAAGCTTCGCGGCCCTGGAAGAAAACGTCGGGGTTCTGAGCGGTGCCGCGGATAACCGGAGTTTCGGGACGCAGAGCGTTTTTAGCGTTGAAAGTATAGTCGACGCCTTCGAGCATGGCTTTCAGATCATCATCGGAAAGCAGTTTGATTTTTTTGATTTCGTGCGAAGTGCGGAAACCGTCAAAGAAATGCATGAACGGAACGCGGCTGCGCAGAGTTGCGGTTTGGGCAATGGCTGCCATATCGTGAGCTTCCTGAACCGAGTTGGAGGCCAGCATGGCAAAACCGGTTTGACGGCAGCCCATAACGTCAGTATGGTCGCCGAAAATCGACAAGGCATGATAAGCCAGAGAACGGGCAGCAACATGCATGACGAAAGGCGAGAGTTCGCCGGCGATTTTGTACATGTTGGGAATCATCAGGAGCAAACCCTGAGAAGCGGTAAAGGAGGTGGTCAAAGCACCGGCCTGGATTGAACCGTGGCAGGCACCGGCCGCGCCGGCTTCCGACTGCATTTCCTGAACTTCGGGAACAACGCCCCAGATGTTTTTCTGTTTGGCTGCAGACCACGCATCGGCCCATTCACCCATCGGCGAGGACGGAGTAATCGGGTAAATAACGCAGACTTCATTCATGCGGTGGGCAACGGAAGCAGCAGCTTCGTTACCGTCCATCATTTTCATCTTAACTTCTGACATATATCATATCCTTATGTGGTTTGGTGTTATAGAAACACAAAAAAAGCCCGTAGATTAGACGATTTTAGGCCTGATCTGCCGGCTCGGTTAAAAATATAGAATCTCTATGTGCGTTTTATAGCAGATTAAAATCCGAAAATCCACTAAAAAATACCGAAAATGTGAATCTTTCGGCGGTTTTTTGAACCGGGCGGCGAAAGTGTGCGGGGGAGAGGTGAAAT
>CALXTG010000011.1 GCA_944391355.1 uncultured Alphaproteobacteria bacterium | reverse complement strand
AAGCGGTCATCGACAGAACAAAACACATTTTTGCGGTGAATTCCCGAATCATTTAAATTCAGCCCCAGATACAGCGGCGCCGCCTCGCCAATCGCTATAATATCTCTGGACAAAGCCGCCATCCTCTGACCCAGCGCTTTGTTTTCCTCCGCAGAAACATGATCTCCCATATGCATGACAATTTCGTTCAGATTTTCGCATTCCCGACATTCTTGAAAAACCCAGGCTCTTAAGGCTCGCTGCAAATGAACGGTTGCTTGCGCCTCCCGGTTCAAATCATTATGCCTTCCATAGGCCCGCCAAAAATTTCTTTCACTGTCGGCTCGGCGGAATTCTTGCCGCAAACTCTCCTGAAGCTCCGGCTTCTCTGTCTCTTTTAGTAAATCCGTCGCCCGCACTTTTTCAAAGGATGACAAAACATAATGTTCCGGCTGCTGGTTTTCCTGAAATTTCTGCAACATAATGTCCCTTTTGACATCTCCGCTCAAAACAAACGGCAAGCGGCTGTACAGCTGGCGCAGCTTCTTCTCCAGCTCATAATAAGGCTGAAGACTGCGGCGGCAGGAACCGATAATACGGGAAACCTGCGGTATTCTTCTGCGTATCAGACGGCGGACTTCCCCTATTCGGGTATTAAGCCGGCAATTATTTTGCAAAGCGTTAAAAAAACTGCGGGCAACATCTTCTTCGGCGATCGTTTCGCTGTTTTCAAAATTGCTGTCATTGCAGGTTTCGTTTAAGGCTGCCCGGATATTTTCAATTTCCAGATTATCAAGACGAATGCCGCAATGCGTTATATCTGCGGCAATTTTTTCAGCCAGGCGGGTTTCGGCAATATAATTCAGCATATCCTCTTTGCAGCGATAAATATGCAGCTGTATTTCCTGCGCATTGTTTTGGACAATGCCTTCCAACCACAAAGAAGAACGATTATCCTCCTCGCCGCTGTTATATTTCCCGACAAACTTCTCGGCCTCATCCAAATGTTTTGCCAAATTTTTATTATGTAAAGTTAAACGGGAAGGCACTTCTTGGAAAAGCGGTGACTTTTCAATAAAATCTCCCAGACGCTTCTGCAGGAAAAAATATTCCCGCCCCGCATCTAAACGGCTGTTTGTCACCACCGGATTAATTGCAATATCTGCCCCGTAAAAGGCATTCAATTCCCCAGCCAGACATTCCATGGAAGGAAGCATGCTCCAGGCATATTCATCCCAAGGATGAACCAGCCCCAGTTGGTCTGGAGAATTTATTTTAAGAATCTCCAATACCGACTGGGAACTTAAATAAAAATCCCTAAGCAGTCCCCTGTATTGTAAACTGTCCTGTAAACGGGCCATGTGTCTGTCCTTTGCAAAATTTGCTAAAATATACACAAAAGCCCATTTTTTGTCAAATATTATTTATCACGGTTAAGTTTTGATATTTACGACTTCCTGAACCATTTCATCGCTGACGGTAAACGATTGAGCATTAAGAGAATAAGCTCTCTGAATTACCACCATCTTGGAAAATTCTTCTTCAATCGTAGCATTCGAACGTTCCAAAGCATCCGGCTGCACAACATTATCTTGGACAAAATATGAATCACCGCAATTGGGATTCGCCTGAAACATGGTATTCGAAACCGCTTCCAGATTATCCGGCGCCTCAAAACCGACAATTGCCAGCTTGGCAATATTCACTGTCTGATTATTGCTGTATCTGGCCTTAAGGACACCGTCGGTATCAATATAACTCTTAACAAAATCACCGCTCTCGCGACCGTCTTGAGATACATGGGTAATACCGCTGGAACCGTCATATTGAGTCATGTGCGAGATATCCAGATCAATATTATTTGTCCCCTGATCATCATCCCAATTAACCGTCAAATTAATATTTTTCGGAGTCTGCAGCTGACCGGAAGAATCAAAAACCGCCTCAACAGGCTCAGAAACAACTGTTCCGCCGTCAATATTAAAAGTCACATTCCAAGTATTAATCTTTCCCTCAACTTTGGTAAAAACCATATTCATGGTCTTACCGTCGTTATTGGGGCCGTAAACCGTAATCCCGTAAGAACTGCTGTCAACATCACTGGCCGGAACATTAGCGGTAACTTCAGCCTTGGTTGTCGGCTTGGACGGCATCTTTGCCAGAGGATTAATGATAATATCCGAAGGAGAAGCCGCAAAACCGCCGCCTTCCAATGCCGCAAACCCCTGCACCGTATAACCGTTCGGCGCAATCAGATACGTATTGCCGCCCATAGTCCGCGTCTCAAAAGCGCCGGCTCTGGTATAATAAGGTTTTCCGGAAGCATCGTTTACCAGAAAAAAAGCATTGCCGGTTCCGTTAATTGCCGCATTATAACTCCCTGCCGCCGAGGTAACTACGCCCTGATCTGTCACATACGTCCGATCATAATACCCGACCCCATCAATATCGGTACGCGACGAATATAACCCGCTGTTATTGCCTTTTACCACCGGCTGTGAACCAAGCAGGGTATAAAACATTGTTTCACTCTTTTTATAGCCGACGGTATTCAAATTGGCAATATTGGTACTGATGGTGCTCATTGCATGCGAATGGGCATCCATACCGGTAACCGAGGGTGTAAACAGACTTAACGCCATTATCTTCATCCTTTAAAACATTTACTTAGCATATACCATGCAATTTTCATGCCGAAAAACTTTGTCCACTATATCGCCCAGTCATTTTAGACAGAAAATGAGTACTTGCTAAATCTTTGTTAACAGATATTGATTAGAATGGGAAATCATGATAAGATATCTTTATTGTCATGTTCGGACTTGATCCGAACATCCAGGTATTAAAATTAGCCATATTGTTGACCTGGATTCTCCAGTCAAGCTGGAGAATGACAGTAAAGGGAAACCAGAATAACAAGAGGCCGAGAGAATGTCGGGGATTTCGTTAACAGCGTCATTTTTTTACTGTCATCCTGAAGCTCACACCCTACAGGATGTGAGACATTCAGGATCCACAGACCGCTGCGAAGCAGTCCTCACTATGGAGATGCTGAACCAAGTTCAGCATGACGGGAAATGAGTGCGATCAGTTTAACAGCGTCGATGCGCAGCAACTTGTTGAGCTTGCAAAACATTGCAAGCCAGCAGGAGATTGTGCAAAACCGCCTGGCGGCCGGACTTAAAGTTTCTTCGGCAATTGATAATCCCTCTTCTTATTACACTGCTTCTTCCTTAAACAACCGCGCAGCCGATTTAACTGCCTTGCTGGACGCAATGTCACAAGGGATTCAAACGATTAAAGCGGCTTCGGAAGCGATTGACTCCGGTACCAAATTCCTTGAGCAGGCTAAGGCCGTGGCTAATCAAGCTTTGGAAACGGCGGCCGTAAAACTGGATAAATCTTGGTTTGTTGAACAGGCCGGCGCTGACGGGGCCGTCGTGGAAACCGCGCAGGAGCTGAAAGACGCCGTCGCCGCCGGTAAAGGGCTGATTGTTGTTTATGGTTCCATTTCTCTGGACAATGAAACCATAACCCTGCAAGACGGACAGAAACTGGTCGGTACCGAATATTTTAAAGATATTGACAGCAATGCCGGCTATCGCAACGCGGACGGGACACGTTTTTCTCATTTGGAAATCAGTTTTGAGGGGAGCGGCAGCGGCGTTAAAACCGTCGGCAATAATCTGATAGCTGATTTAAGCGTCAGCTATACCAATTATCGAAATACAATGGCCGGCGCAGTCGGTATTAGCGGGCAAAGAAATGTAATTCAAAATGTAGATTTATGTATGCGCGGAACAGAAAATGGCGGGTCGGTGCGTGGTGCATTGTATAATGGGGGAGAAGTTACTTTACACGGTAAAATTAATCTATCGGCACTTGAAGGGCAAAATGTTAACGGCATAGGTGTTTATCAAGGGCATACAACTATTGCCGAAGATGCCGAAGTAAATATACAAGTGAACGGAGTTTACAGCAGCGGCATTATCAATTATACAAATTCAATTCTAGATGTGTACGGGCATATATCAATAAAGATGGCAGATGATAAACACAATTCTTCGGCTATCATCAATAACAGTGGTTCTTTTTCAGGTAACCAAACAAATTTTTACCATAATTCTGAATTATATTTGTATAATGACAAAACGTGGATAGAAAACAGAAAAAATAACCTTTTATCTATTGAAGCTGGCTGTAAAATAGGAGGGAACGGTTTTTACTTTCAGTCGGCTGGTTTTGAAGATGATGCTGTTGCCGGAATAACATACATAGATGTAAGCTATTTACAGAATCATAAAACTGAATTCTTGCAAATAGTAAATTTCTGGGCAGTTGAAGACAGCCGTCTGCAAAATGTCCGCGATACCGAAAATTTTTCCGCGCAGTATAATCAAATATTGGAACAATATTCGGCTTTGGTGGCTGACAGCGGCTATAAAGGCATAAATCTGTTATTGGCGCAGAATTTAAAAATCAATTTTAATGAAGACCGCAGTTCAAAAATTGAAGTAAAAGGTGTTAACG
>CALXTG010000010.1 GCA_944391355.1 uncultured Alphaproteobacteria bacterium | reverse complement strand
AGGCTTCGCAGGCGGTTTTACGTTTATTTTAATCCTTGGCAAAAGAATGATTATGTGCTAATCCTGCAGCAGTTATATTTTGGAAAGTAACCATGCAGCCGACTTTTAAACGTTTTATTCAAAATCTGTCTGCCGCCGGAATAGAGAATCCGCGGCTGGAAGCGCGCCGTTTATTGAGCTTTGCGCTGAATCTTGAGGATGTTGATATTTTTTCTTCGCGCCGGTTAAGTGCCGAAGAAGTTAAAAAAGCCGAAGCGTTTTTGCAGCGGCGTTTGGAGCATGAGCCGCTGGATAAAATTATCGGCCGCAAACCTTTTTATAAAGCGGAATTTATTGTCAGTGACGCTGTTTTATCGCCGCGGCCCGATACCGAAATTCTGGTTGAAGCCGCCGTCGCTTTTCTTCGCGATAAACCTGCGCCGCGGGTGCTTGATTTAGGCACCGGTTCCGGTTGTATTATTCTGTCAATCCTCGGAGATGTTCCCAAAGCCAGGGGAACGGCTGTCGATATTTCCGCCGCCGCCCTGCAAATTGCCGCCGCTAATGCCGGCGCTTTGGGACTGGAAAACCGGATTGAACTTATGAATGCCGGATGGTTTGATGAAAATTTTGCCGATTCTTTTTCGGCGCCGTTTGAGTTAATTGTCAGTAATCCGCCGTATATTCCTACTGCCGAAATCGCCGGTCTGGAAAAAGAAGTGCGGGCGCATGACCCGTTGGCGGCGCTGGACGGCGGAGCCGACGGGCTGCGCGATTACCGCCGCCTGGCCGAAGTTGTCCCGCCGCTGTTAAAGGCCGGCGGCCGGCTGATGCTTGAGGTCGGGGAAGGGCAGGCGGCAGCAGTTGCGGCAATTTTCGGCGCGGCAGGTCTGAAGCCTGAAGAAATTCTGCCGGATTTATCCGGAACCGAACGATGTGTAATTTTAAAAAAATAATTTGCAATTATTAAATTTGCCGCTATATTACACAGCGAAGGTGCGTTTGTTTATTTTTTTGTTTTGCACCGCTGAATTTTTTTCCTAAAACAAAATATTTTTTAACTTTTTATCTTTTATAATACGGTTGTCAGAATTTTCTGAGACCTTTGATTGTGGTATAATGCTTATGAAAAAAATGAATAATAAATATCGGAACAACAATAATAACAACAATTACAACCAGATTTATTCGCTTAATTATAAATTTGACAGCACCAGTCCCGCCGGAAAATGCAGCGGCACGGCTCTGGATCTGATTAAAAAATATAATGAACTTGCCAAAGAAGCCCACATGAACAATGACTATGTCGGCGCCGAAGTTTTCCGCCAATATGCCGAGCATTACCGCAAAATCGTTACCGAAATCAACGAGCGCAAAAATCAAAACCAGCGTGCCCGCGAAAATGAAAATACCTCAATCAGCAATGACAATGCCGATGCGCCAGCTGCCGCCGCTCCGGTTGCTGCCGTTGAAACGCCCGTATCCGCGGCGACTGCTCCTTTGTCTGAAACGCCGGCCGCTCCGGCTCCGGTTGTTGAAAAGAAAGCTTTCAAGATTATTGAAATCAGCGAAGAAAAAGCCAAAGCGGTAACGCTGGTTGAAGATGCCGCCGCCAAACCCCGCCGTCAGCCGCGCAAAAGAGCTGCCGCGGTCTGAACCGATTAAGGAGAACCGCCCGTGTATTTTATTGTTGCAACTCTGATTATCGCTGTTGCCTGTTCCTTAATTACCGTGCGGGTTCTTGTAAGCTACAATGATTTCGGCCTGCTGGCCAAATTGTTGGTCGGTTTTATCGTAACGGTTTCGTGGTTTATGCCGCCGATTCTTCATTTTATCCGCCGCAATTTGCCTGTCAGCGCCGAAACCTACAGTCTGATTTCCGCCGCCGGTTATACGCTGTTCGGCTTTGCTTTCATTCTTTTTATGATGCTGATGCTGCGTGACCTGCTTTGGTTCGCTTCCGGGCAGCTGGCGCGTTTATACGGTTATCAGGCGGCCTGGCTTGATCCCAAGAATGCTTTTTATCTCGGCTGGAGCAATCTGGCCGTTATCGTCCTCAGCCTGCTGTTGGCCGGCTATGCCGTTTTTTCGGCAATCCGGATTCCCGAGGTCAAAACCGTTGAATTTGCTTCGCCGAAACTCAATAAAGAAATCAGTCTGGTACATTTATCCGATCTGCATATCAACCGCAGTACTTCGGCAGACCGTATCCGGGCGATTGTCGATAAGGTCAATGCCCTGAAACCCGATGTCATTGTCATAACCGGTGATCTGGTTGATGATAATCCGGCCGCTATCCGCGATAAAATGCAGATTTTAGCCGATTTGAAAAGTCCGGAAGGCGTTTATGTTTCAATCGGCAATCACGAACTTTATGCCGGGCTGCTGAACTGGCTGAAAGAATTTAAACGGTTGGGATTTAAGGTTTTGCTCAATAACGGCGAACTTCTTAAAAACAAGCGGGTCTTCATTGCCGGGGTTGCCGATGCCGGTTCTTTTGCGTTTAAGCCCGAATTATCGCTGAACCTGTCTCCTTCCGCGCCGGCGGGGCAGGGCCGCCCTTATCGGATTCTGTTGTCGCATTATCCGCAATATGCCGATTATTTGGACGAAGTTGAGGTTGATCTGCAGCTCTCCGGGCATACGCACGGCGGGCAGATTTTCCCGTTTCATTTTCTGGCCTGGCGCGCCAATAAATATCTGGCCGGCGCTTATCGCGTCAAAAACACCGATTTGTATGTTTCGCGCGGAACCGGTTACTGGGGGCCGCCGATGCGCCTGTTTGCCCCGGCGGAAATTGCCCTGATAAAAATAAAACCGCAGGAATAAATTTAATCATCTTGATTTTACCCCTCCCGGCCTACTATATTTAAAGCAATGAGTATTAGAGGGGTGATAAATTATGGACTTTGAAAAACTGACCAATAAAAGCAAAGAGCTGATGCAGGACGTCATTAATTGTGCGGTGGCATCTAAACATCAGTATATTTCGCCGCTGCATCTCTTAAAAATTCTGCTTGATTTAAAAGACGGCCCGGTTCTGGATTTGGTGTTAAAATCCGGCGGCAGCATGATGCAGATTCGCGAACGCCTTGACGCGGCCTTAAAACGTATTCCCGCTGTCGAGGGGCAATCGGTACAAAGCCTGATGAATCAGGAATTTACCCGTGTGATGATGGAGGCCGAAAAACTGGCTGAAAAATCCGGCGATAAATATGTAACCGTCGAGCGGATCCTGCAGGCGCTGGCGATGACCGACGGCACCGAGGCTTATACGATTCTCCGCGATTCCGGCGTTAATCCGGTGAAACTGAATCAGCTGATTAATGAATACCGCAAAGGACGGATCGCCGATTCCGAAAGTTCGGAAGATAATTTTGAGGCCTTAAAGAAATATGCGATTGATATTACTGCCAAAGCCAAAGAAGGCAAACTTGATCCGGTAATCGGGCGCGATCATGAAATCCGCCGTACTATTCAGGTTTTGTCGCGCCGTACCAAAAATAACCCGGTCTTAATCGGCGAGCCCGGTGTCGGTAAAACCGCCATTGTCGAAGGCCTGGCCATGCGGATTGTCAATAACGACGTCCCCGAAAGCCTGCGTCACAAACGGCTTCTGGCCTTGGATCTCGGCGCATTGATTGCCGGCGCCAAAT
>CALXTG010000009.1 GCA_944391355.1 uncultured Alphaproteobacteria bacterium | reverse complement strand
GAGTTTTGACCGCCGAGGGACCCGAAAGCATAACCGCTTCTTTTTCAATCTTTTCGTCGGTACTCAGCAGAACGGCGCGGTGAATTGTTTTTTCCAGTTCGCGGACATTGCCCGGCCAACGGTAATTCAGCAAAACCTGTTCGGCTTCTTTGGAAATTTCCTTCAGCGGCAGATCGTTTAATTCCGAAAATTTCTTAACAAAATGTTTGGCCAATACCAAAATATCTTCCGGGCGGTCGCGCAGCGGCGGAATGTTGATATTGACGACATTGAGACGATAATATAAATCCTGCCGGAAAGTGCCGTTTTTTACCGCTTCTTCAAGATTTCGGTTTGAGGTGGCGATAATCCGGGTATTAACTTTTATCGGGGCTTTGCCGCCGATACGGTCGATTTCTTTTTCCTGGATGGCGCGCAGCATTTTGGCCTGAATACGGATATCCATTTCGGAAATTTCATCAAGCAGCAGCGTGCCGTCAGTGGCTTCTTCAAACTTGCCGATCCGGCGCGAAACCGCTCCGGTAAAAGCGCCTTTTTCATATCCGAAAAGCTCGGATTCCAGCAAAGTTTCGGGAATTGCCGCGCAGTTAACCGCCACGAACCGTTTATTGGCGCGTTTGGAATTGTCGTGAATAAAGCGCGAAAAAACCTCTTTACCGGTTCCGGACTCGCCGGTCAGCAGAACATTGGCTTCGGACGGCGCAATCTGCTTGGCCAGTTTTAAAATAGCTTCGGTTTTTTTATCTCCGTAAATCAGGGCGTGATTTTCACGGGTAGCAGCCGCCAGAACCGCGCCGATTAATTCGGGATCGGGAGGCAGCGGAATATATTCTTTGGCACCGGCCTTAATTGCTTTAACCGCCAGCGAGGTATCATTGGCAACGCCGCAGGCGACAACCAAGACATTAATCCGTTCGCTTTGCAGGGAGGAAATAAACTTATGAATGTCGAGCTTGACATCAATCATTACCAGCTCAACCGATTTGCCGGAACGCAAAATCTCAAGTCCGGCTTCGACACTGTCGGCTACCGATACCTGGCCGCCCTGGGCAATGGCAATTTTACTCGCCGCCCCGATCTGTCCGTCTAATGTTCCAACAATAAGCAATTCCATTTTTTCTTATCTTTCTTTCCGGAATATCCGGGCTCCCTATTTGGCTACGCTCTTAACGATTTCGGTCATCGTGATGCCGAGTTTGTCATCAACGACAACGACTTCGCCGCGGGCAACCAGATTGTTGTTAACATAAATGTCAATCGCCTCGCCGACTTTTTTATCCAGTTCGATAATCGCCCCTTTGTTCAGCTTCATCAACTGGCTGACTTTCATCTGGGTTTTGCCGAGAATCGCCGAGACCCGGACCGGAATGTCATAAACAGCTTCCAAATCGCTGGTCGAACTGGGAATGTCAAAATCATCGACATTGCTTTCTTTTTTGAGAACCGGCTCATCGTCTAAAATCGTGCTTTCGCTGAGCTCGTCCAATTCCATTTTTTTCTCATCATCCATTGTTTGTCTCCGTTTGCGGATTTTCTGCTTCCAATAAATTTTCTACTTTGTTTCTTAAAGCGGCCGAATTGCGTTCGACACCGCCGTTTTCCCATTCGACGCGGCAGTCGCGGGGCGCCAGGCTGCTGTCTTTATGCAGGGAAATTTTGCCTTCAAAATCGTGGTGGTTGGCCAGTTTGGCAATATTCTCCCTGATGGTGCCGATAACTTCGGGGTTCAGGTAAAAAGAGATTTTGCTTTCGGCATTGAAATTGGCAAAATTCTCGGCAATAAACTTATTTACCAGAGCCTCGGCATTTTCGGCTTCCAAAACCGGAACCAGTTTGACGACAATTTCTTTGGCCATTTGCAAAAACCGGTTTTCCAACTGCTTTTTTTCGCTGTCAATATCGACAGCCAAGGCCAGCAGTTTGTTATTGATATCATTCAAAACGGTCTGATTGCCGGCTTCTATCCCCGACTGCGCCGCCTTAAAACCGTTTTCATAACCTTCCTCGCGGGCGATACGGACTTTTTCGGCCAACTCTTCCTCGCTGTAGGTTTTTACTTCGGGAATTTCCTCAAATTCGGCAACGGTTTCAACCGGCGCCGCTTCTTCAATAACAGGTTCGGCCTCGGCCTCAGGAACCGTTTCGACCGGCGTCGGCTTTGGCTTCTCCTCTATAACAAAATTATCAAATAAAAATTTCCGGGCTTCTTTCATTTTTTCTGCCTTCAGCCCTAATAAATCAGCTCGTCGCTGTCCTTACCCTCGCTGATGACAATTTCACCGGCATTGGACAGTTCTTTGGTGGTCGTGACAACATATTGCTGAGCTTCTTCAACATCGCGCAGACGAACCGGCCCCATCGCCTCCATATCTTCCTTGATGATTTTACCGGCACGGGAAGACATGTTGTTAAAGAACAGTTCCTTAATGGTTTCGGAAGCGCCTTTCAGGGCAACGGCCAACTTATCTTTATCAATATTACGCAGCAGAACCTGAATACCCTGGGCATCGACACGAATCAAATCTTCGAAGGTGAACATCAAAGACTTGACGCGTTCGGCACTCTCGCGGTTGCGTTCTTCCAAAGCCTCCATGAAGCGGCCTTCGGTATTGCGGTCGAGAGAGTTAAAGATATCGGCAATCAATTCGTGCGAATCGCGGCGGGTCGATTTGGAGAGGTTGCTCATAAATTCTTTGCGCAGGGTTTTTTCCAAACCGTCCAAAACTTCTTTCTGTACCGAATCCATACGCAACATACGCATAACGATTTCCATCGCAAAATTTTCCGGCAGCAGGGCAATAACCTTGGCGGCATGTTCGGCTTTAATCTTGGACAAGATAACGGCAATGGTCTGCGGATATTCATTTTTCAGATAATTGGCCAAAACGTGTTCGTTGACGTTGCCGAGCTTATCCCACATCGTACGGCCGGCCGGGCCGCGGATTTCTTCCATAATAACGGAAACGCGGTCTTTATCCAAAGCTTTGGCAAGCAGGCGTTCAGTACTTTCATAGGTGCCGATCAGGCTGCCGGTGTTGGAAACTTTTTCGCCGAATTCCTGAAACAACTGCTCTACGACATTGGAATTGACTTTGCCGAGGCTGGCCATAATGACCGATAATTCCTTGATTTCTTCATCATCCATCAGCGAAAACAGAGCCGCCGAACGCTCCTCGTCAAGCGACAGCATCAGAATGGCCGCTTTCTGCTGACCGGAAATCAGATTATAGTCATCAATAACATTTTGCTTCATTTATCTTAAACCCGTTCTTTTTACATATTGTCATTTTGATAAAGCCAGCTGCGGATAATATTAACCGCGGCGTCGGGATTCTTCTCGACAATGTCATTGATTTTCTTCAATGAAGATACTTTAACGCGTCCGTCAACCTTATTTATATTGATTAATTCTTCAATTTCACCGCCGTCATCATTTAAAAAGTTTGACAACAGCAGATTTTCTTCTTCGGCATTATCGCCGAGCAGCCTGCTGTCGCCGCCGGTATTGCCGGCTTCAAAGGCGTTATTAATCAGCGGACGGATAACCAGCAGAATAACCAAAATGGCGACAATCGCAACGCCGACACCTTCGGCAATCCGCAGCAGCTCATCCTTGGTAAAGCCCATAATCAGCTGTTCTTCAACGGGTTCAGGACCGGTATCGAGGCTGACAAAACGCAGATTGGCAACTTCAACCACGTCGCCGCGGTCGGCATCAAAGCCGACGGCCGATTTTACCAGAGACGTCAGCATATCCATTTCATTTCTGGTCCGGTCACGGTATTCTACCGCACCGTCGGCATTTTTATCATAAATGCCGTCCACCATAACTGCAACAGATAAACGTTTAATCGTTCCGTTATTCTTTACCTTATTGCGGACAACTTTGGAAATTTCATAATTAACGACCTCTTCGGTTCGGGCATTTTGACTGAAAGTTCCGTTTACAGGCGCTACCGTATCGCCGTTAGGAATATTCTGAGCGACGGTAACCGGCGCTTCGTTTTCTCCGGAGGAGCCTTCTTCGGTGACCGACTGCTGAGAGCGGACAACCTGACTGTCGGGATCAAAAATTTCTTCATTCGTAACCTCATGATCAAAGTCCATCTCCAGACTGACCTGAGCACGGACTTTACCCTCACCGACGGTTTTTTCGAGCAAATTCTGAACTTTCAGAGCCAGCTTGCGTTCCTGATCCAGACGGAGCGCTTCATTACTGGCGGTCGATAGAGTTTGCTCGTCTTCAAAGTTATTGGTCAGCAGATTGCCGGCATTATCGACAATCGCCACATTTTTGACATCCAGCTTGGGAACGGCGGCGGCAATCAGCTTCTGAATCGACTGAATGCTTTGCGGCGAAAGTTTGCCGCTGGCGGTTTTTATGACCACCGAAGCCGAGGGCGCCTGCTCTTCGCGCGAAAACATCTCGCGTTTGGGAAGCACCAGATGGACGCGGGCGCTCTTAATATTATCAACCGTGCGAATCGTGCGCGCCAGTTCGCCCTCCAAAGCGCGAATCAAATTGACATTCTGCACGAAATTGGTCGATCCCAGCGCATCGGTATTGTCAAAAATCTCATAACCGACGTTGGAACCTTTGGAAGCCAGCGCCAGTTCGGCGGTTTCGACCCGCATTTTATTGACTAAATCTTTAGGCACCATAATTTCGGTGCCGTTATTGGTAATTTTATATTTAATATTGTCGGTTTCGAGGCGGGCAACAATCTGTTTGGCGTCTTCAAGTTCCAGATCCGTATACAAAACCGCATACTCGGTCGAACCGACCTGCATTCCGATATAGGCAAAAAAACTGATTAAAAAGATAGCAATCGCGGCAATCGAAGCCAACCGTCCCGGAGAAAGGTTTTTGATGCTTTGCAAAAAATTATTCACTAGATTCCCCAATCTATATAAATTTATATAATTTCCCCATTTGATTAATCTTTAACTTAATTTTGTTTTGATTGAAATGATAAAAATAAGATATTCACAGTCAGACCAGCGCCCGGAAAAATTAACGGATATTTTAATTTTGCGTTTCAGGCCGCCCCTTACCTTTTATCTCCCCATCTGGTTATAAAAAAACCCGCCTCTTTCTGAGGCGGGAACTTTAGGAAGTGAATAATAATTTCTTTCACTCATACTGACTAGGTCAGACGGGTCAATTCGTCGAGCATTTCGTCGGCAGTCGTGATAATTTTGGTTGCCGCCGAATAAGCGCGCTGGGTAACAATCATGTTCGAAAATTCGGTAGCCAGATCGACGGTCGAATTTTCCAGAGCATTTGAAGTTACCTGGCCTGCCCCGTTGGTTCCGGCCTGTTTTAACAGAGCCTGACCCGAGAAGTCGGTTTCAATCCAGGCATTACCGGTCAGAGATTCCATACCGTTGGGGTTCGCAAAAGTTGCCAGGGGCAAAATCGCAATCGGACGGGTTTCGCCGTTATCAAACAATGCGGTCACAACCCCGGAAGAGTCAATGCTGACGCCGGAATAGCTGCCGAATTTCGCACCGTCCTGCTTGATGTAGTTGGTGGTGAAATTACCGGACAACTGGGTCAGACCGTCATTGGTTCCGACATTTCCCATTTCCAACTTAATCGACGTACCGTGATTGGGGTCGTTGTTCATATTCTGCGCGCCGTTCGCCCATTCGATTGACATATCATCGACAAAGAAATATTTGGGCGTACCGTCGGCATTGAAACGAACCGCCGGCGCTAAAGAGCCTTCTTCGATATCGGTACCGTTTACCGTAAAGCTGCTGTTCAATGTGCCATTAAAGTTCTGAATCGGTTTGAACTGCTCGGTGGTCGGATCGCGGACGATACCGTTGATTGCGCCTGCCAGATCGGTAACATTGATATCAATGTTACCTCCCGAGGAAGAGGGCAGAATTTCCAGACTGATACCGCTGGCGACAAAGCGAGCCGGCTCATTGGCATTGGTATTGATAACGCCGCCCAGGATGCTGACCATTTTGGCAACGTCAACCTGAGTACCGGCAGGCTGAATGACGGCTTCGGTGATATCGACGCCGACACAATCGCCCGGAACGGTCGGATCAAGCGGATTACCGCTGGTGAAGAAATATTTAACGCCGTCCAGCTCCAAAGTTTTTCCCGAATAAGCCGTCAAATCAGTGCTGTTAAAGTCAATACGGGCACAGTTTTTGATGTCCTGGTCGATTTCGGGAATTGTGAAAATTCCGGTCGGAATTCCGGTCGAGGGCAGCGGATTGGCCGCACTCTGCAGACAGGACAGCGTTTTGCTGGCATTGATTTCCAAAGCCGAACCAGCCGTAGACTGAACAATGCTGATTTTATCGCCATCGGCGGAGAAACGTCCGGCAGACGGCATAACTTCTTTGATTTTGGCGGCAAAAGCTCTGGTGAAATCACTGATTGAAACAATGCCGTCAGTCAAATCAACCGCATAGCTGTCAGGATCGGTTACCGAAGCCGGGTCATTGGTAAAGACGAAGTTATAGGTCTTGCCCGTACCGGCATCTTTGATGCTGATGCTGGAACCGTTGGCCGGGATGGAGGAAAATTCCAACTGGCCGGCAGCGGCATAAACATCTGACGTCAGGTCACCGGTGTTTTCGGTCTTACCGGACAGGACAACCGAAGCGGCGCCGCTCGGAACCGTCGTGGACATTCCCCAAGAGTTTGCGCTTTCTTTGGTATAAGTCAGCGAAACATTGCTGGCGTTGCCCAAGCTGTCATAAATCAGCGCAGAAACCGTCCGGCGACCGCCGCCGCTGGGATTGGTCGGGTCATAAATACTGTCGCTTGACGGCAGGTTGGCGCCGAGGCTGATCTGCTGCGTCGGGGTTGCGGTACCGCCGATGGTTGCCAGATTTACCGGGCGCAGATTGCGGCCGTCTACGATATTGTCGTTGATATATACGGTATTGCCCGAAGCATCATAATAAGCTTTCATATAGTTGATACCGTTAATATTGACGACGGTAGCGTTCGGGTTGCCGTCATAGGGCAGCAAAGACCAGCCCTGAGCATAGAAACCGCCGGTATTTTTCAGATAACCGTTCTCGTCAATATCGAAATCGCCGGCGCGGGTATAAGCCCACATATCGCCTTCACCGGGATTGGCAGCCTGGTTAACGACAAAATAACCGTTGCCGCTGATAGCGCAGGCCGTCGAAGACGAAACTGAAGACAACAGACCCTGTGCGTTAATCGACTGTTTGGGGGAAGGCTGAACGCCGCCCGGGGAATACAACCGGCTGGAAGTCTGTTTTGTTACCAAGGTCTGAAAGGAGGTCGAAGTTCCCTTATAGCCTACGGTATTTACGTTGACGATATTGTCGGAAACCGCGCCCATCGCGCTGGACTGAGCGGCAAGCCCCGAAATACCGGATTGCAAAGCACCAAAAATACTCATTGTTTTATCTCCTAAAGTTTTTTATTTTTTATACACTCTCTTCTGGAGCATTCTCATTGTTGTCACCCTCGCCGGAACCTTCGCCGGGTTCTTCGACGTCGCCGTCGCCTTCACCCTCATTGTCGCCGCCGCCGGGAATTTTATCAAAATAATCATCGTTGCGGACCGTCAGGATATCGCCGAGGTTTGCGGTAACCGCATCGCCGAGGCCGACATAAACCCCGTTGGAATCGCTGGCAACGCCGGTGACGCGTCCGAAGACCGTAGTGGTTACCGTTGCGGAAGTTTCACCGGTCGGAACCTTAGTTGAAACGACGATCTGGTAAGCGCCGTCCTCAAGCTGGTTACCGTCGGAATCTTTACCGTCCCAAGTAAACTCATGGGTTCCCGAGGTAATTTTTCCCTGCTCGGAATAGACGACCTTGCCGTTCATATCTTTGACGGTAATAACTGCCGAACTGACATTTTTATCCAGGGTATAAGTGGCTTTGGCCTTGCCGCCTTCAAGCGGCATGACATCGCCTAAAACCTGGGCAACTTTTCCCATATAGGAAACAGCCTGAGCGCCGAGGTTGGCAATATTGAGGCTCAGCAGGGTTTCCAATTTGCTGTTGGTTTGGATAGCCTGTTCAACGCTGGAATATTGCACCAGCTGATTGGTAAATTCGGCCGTATCCATAGGATCAAGGGGATCCTGATATTTTAACTGCGTGGTTAACAGAGTCAGGAAGGTGTTCATATCCGCAGACAGATTTTTCGAAGCAACCTGGCTGCTGGTACCCGTCTGCGTATAACCGTTAATGCTGTTTATGTCTGTCATTGTTTTTCTCCTCTCACCTTAGACCCGGATATTAAGGCCGGTTTTACCGTTCCAGGCTTCCAGTGAATACATATCGGCGGCCAAATCATTATCGGCCTCATGACTCAGAACATCGCCGATGAAATTACGCAGAGCGTTGTTCTGTTCACGCTCCTGCGGAGCAGAGCCGTCATCGCGAAAGCTGAAGCTCAGGCTGCCTTCATCGGTTTGGAAACCGGCATCGTTAAATGCCCTTTCCAAAGATTGAATCTCTTTTTGCAGGATTTCCATGGTCTCGGGACGGCTGGAAATAATATGCGCCTGCAGTTTGCCGTCTTTGCTCAATTGCATTTTGATTTCTATGCTGCCCAAATCCTCGGGTTTAAGGCGGACATCAATTTTATCAATGCCTTTGACCGCCGATTTGGTAATATTAACTTTAACCTGATCGACAACTTCGCGGCTCATGCCTTTATATATATCCTTAAACGAGGTTTTTGTATCCTCATTGGCAGCCTCAATTTTTGCCGCGGCAACAAACTCGCTGCCGGATACCGCCGCCTGGGAAACATGCCCCGCACTTACCTCAACCGCAGAAGGAGCGGCAATCTTAGCGGCAGCTTCGCCGACAGCCTGGGGATTGACTGCCGCTGCTCCGGAAACAACAGAAGCGCTGTTGGCCGCAACCTGGGGATTGGCATTGGCCGCAGCCGGATTAACGGCCGGCTCGGGATTGGCGGTTTTAACGGGTTCGCCTTTTACGACATTGTCGGCATCGGTTGTTTTTACTTCCCGGACGGCCTGATCAACAACGGCAGTATCGGCCAATAAATCCGACGACGAACGGGCGGCAGTTTTTTCCTCATTCACACTGACTTTAAGCTTTATCTTTTTATCATCGACGATAATTTCTTCCGCGGGAGCGGCAGCTTCAAAGCTTTTAGCCAGTACTTCGGGCTGTTCGGCCGTTTCTGCCGCAGCCGGCATTTCCGACGTTTGACGGGCGGCAGCTTGTAAGGCGGCATTAAAATCTTCACCGTCTTCAACAGGAACAAACCCTTCCAACGCCATTCCTTTTTCGGCTAAATCGGCCGGCGTTAAAGGCTGACCGTTTTCATCAAGCGCCAGAATATTGATATTACCGTCCGGACGGCCGTTGAGAGGCATGGTTACCGGCAGCGTTTCTCCGGCAGCCGCCAGCTGCGCCGCCAATTCGGCGCCGGTGGTCTGTATCCATTCGCCGCTCTGCGGATTCAGCCAAAGAATATTGCCCAGCTGAGCCAGAGCCTCCAATGAAACGGCATAATCCGACACCTTAGCTTCAGAAGCCTGAACATCTCCGTCTGCCGTCACTTCGACGACCGGTGCCCCCTCGCCGCTTTGCGCAGGGACAGATGCCTCCCTGCGGCCGGCTTCTGCGGTTTCGGCAGTTTTCATCTCCGCCTGACCGCGATTATCCGCGGGAGAATTACTCTCGGCAGCTGTTTTATTATCATTTCGGGCAGGATTTTTGTTATCACGGACAGTTTCAGCTTTCTCACGGGAAACCGGCTTTTCCTGACGAGCCGGACGCTCGCTGCGCGACGTATCGGCAGCTTTGTTGTCAGCAACCTTCTTCTCCTGACGGGACGCCTTGGGAAGGCGAGCCGCCGCATCCGCCTTGGGAAAAGCCGAATCCTTGCTTTCGGGCGCAAAACGCGGCTGCGCCAGCAAAGCGGCAAAATCTTCACCGATGCCGCTGCCGGCAGAAGGCGCCGGAGCAGACGGGCGATTGGCCATCACCATATTGAGAATGCTATTGGTTTCTGTAACTTCCATGACATTTTACCTTAAATAAAAAATTCATCTGAAGCTATATATGCAAAAAACGTGCCAAAATTTAAACAGAGATAAAAAAAGGAATTCTCTAAGAGAATCCCTTTTACAGAAAAAACGGAAGAGCTTAAGGAACCGGCTCCAGTTTGGCGGCTTCGGGGTGTTCGGATAATCCTTTGGCGATGTTCATATTAATATTAATAAGAATCCCCAGACTTTCGGGTTTGGGCTCCGCAATAATCGCGATGGTTTTTTTGAAGACAAACAGCGCCAAATTTACAATATTAACCCTGATCTCTCTGGGCTGGGGACAATCATCATCCTGCATGGCGCTGGCAATAATCGTCCAGAGTTTGCGGTTTTTCTCCAAAGCCTCGGCCAGCTCAGCCTGACGGGTTTCCCAGTTCTCTTTTATGGCATTGAGAGTCGAAGCCGTCCGAATCAGCGCCCGACTTTCAAGCGATACCTGATCCAGCGTCTCAGTCTCAGCGGCGGAATATTGTTTTAAACCGTTCATCTGTTTTCCTTCAAAGAAAATTTACTTTTATAAAGCTTGTTTAATATGTTTTAATTAATATCATGTTAATTTATAATACAATAAAAAATTTGTTTTTTTAAGGGTTAAATTATGAAAAAGATTCTCAAAGCCTTTTCCTGCCTGCTTTTAATCATGTTAACGACCGCTAATGCACAGGCCGTGGTTTATATGGATGACGACGCCAAACGCGGCGAAGGCAAAAAACTGATTACGCTGACCGGCTTTGTCGACTATGCGCCGCTCGGATATATGCAGGATCCCAATTATATTTATTCTCCTTATGAAAATATTTTCGAACCGTTGATGTCCGATTTTGCCCAATTATATAATCTTGAATTGAATTATATCTACAAAAAAGATTATAACGCATTAATCAGAGAGGTTCGCTCGGGAAAAATAGACATCATTCTCGGCATTTATCACCAGACCAAAATTTATAACGGCATTGATTATGTTTTTCCGTCCATTCTCAATAATCCCGTTACGGTTGTCATGCTGCCGCACCGGATTGACGAAATCAACACTGTCGAAGATCTTAAAAAACTTAAAGGCGGAATCAGCGATAAAGAGAGGCTGAGCGACTATGTCGCAAGCGAGCTTGATTATTTTCAGGTAGAACGCTTTCCCGATTATGACCGGCTGTTTGAAAAACTGTTCAAAGGCGAGATTGACTACGCTTTTGTCAGCCAATATTCCGGCCTGATTGCGGTCTCCCGGCTGGGGCTGCGCAATAAAGTCAGCTTCGCCAAACAAATGATCTGGAATATGCCGCTGTTCATCGGGGTCGGCAAGATGTCGCCAAACCGCAAATACCTGCTGCCAAGGCTGGTTAAATTCTGCGAAGACGCCAATAACAAACAAAAACTCGAACAACATCTGATTAAAACCATTAATGACATTGAAACCAAATATCTCGGCGCGGTTCCGCCTAATTATGCCGAAGAATGAACAATCGGTGGGGATTATTTTTGAAGGCTTGACCGGAAATTTTCTATTTGCTAAAATCTTTTGCAGTTGATTAGGGGTAAAAAACATGGTTCTGCTGATACATCATTCGGTCTCGCCGTTCTCCCGCAAAGTGCGGATTGCCATGGGGGAAAAGAAAATGCTCTTTGTTTTGCGCGAGGAGGAACCCTGGAATCTTTCCGCCGATATGTATAAACTGAATCCGGCCGGCAGCCTGCCCGTTTTTCTCAGCGACGGCAATGTTATTGCCGGAAATTATGCCATCTGCGAGTATTTGGAGGAATTTAACCGTGAGATCCCATTGCTGCCGCAGGATTTGAAACAGCGCGCCGAAGTGCGGCGGCTGGTCGAGTGGTTTGACGACAAGTTTTATAAAGAAGTTTACCGCAATATTGCCTATGAGAAAATTCATAAACGTTTCGGTTCCGGACTGGCTCCTGATTCGCGGATTTTGAAAATCGGCCTCAATAATCTGAACTTTCATCTCGAATATCTGGACTGGCTGACCGAACGCAATAATTATCTGGCCGGCGAAAATTTGACATTGGCCGACGCCGCAGCCGCAGCCCAGCTTTCGATTATCGATTATCTCGGCGATGTGCCCTGGGAAGGTTACCGCAATGCCAAACTATGGTATTCCAAAATGAAAAGCCGCCCCAGTTTCAAAGATATCCTCAAAGACAGCGTCAAAGGGATTCTGCCGGCTAAACATTATGCAAATCTGGATTTTTAGAATGAGAACAGCCACAAAAATTATTTTTGCCCTGCTGGGGCTGACTTTATCCGGCTGCACGTTGTTTTCAAGCGGCCAGGGACAGGTTATCTATCATTGGCAGCGGCCGAGAACCGGCGTGGAGAAGTTTTCCCGCGACCATTCGGAATGTCTGCGGCTGGCCGAAGATTTCCGCCTGCTGCCTGATTTCCGCAGCTGGTTCTACTCCGAAGAAGCAAAGCTTGACGTCCGCGCCGACTGGCATTCGGATAAAGGTATCTGGGCTTCTTATGTTCCTCATGAAGGCGCACAGCCGCTTATGGTCAACTCCTTGCGCGATGACCGCGACATCAGCCCCCGGAAATACCGCCAGTGCATGGAAGCGCGCGGCTATACCCACCGCACCGGCAATATTCCCGATTCCACCAATATTTACATCTATTCTCCGCAGCGGGTTTTGCAGAACAAACCCTTTAATCAGGGAGATTTTTAGCGGTTTTCAGACATTGTTTCTGCCGGCAGGGATTATCATCGGTCAAAAAAGGCGAATTAATGTTTTCACGCAGGCTCTTCGGTTCATATCCGCCGCCGACGGATTTATAGAATGCTATAATATCCTGATATATCTGGCCGTTGCTGGCAATCAGGGCGTTTTGCGAAGCCAAAAGATCGCGTTCGGCGGTTAAGACATCGCTGAAATCAACCAGCCCCTGCTGATATTTATCCCAAGTTAAGGTCATTATTTGTTTCTGAGCGATAACAGAGCCGCGCGAAGCCTGGTTTTTATCATATTCCTTGCTGAGGCTGACCATGGCATTTTTAATTTCCGACGCAGCGTTCAAAACCGCCTTCTGGTAAGTATAATAATATTCTTTGGTTATGTTTTTCTGTAACTCAACATTATTAAGCAGCTGTCCCCAGTGCAGAATCGGCAAGGTTATGGTCGGGGTATAAGTATACATATAGCTGTCATGCCCAACCAAATTGGAGAATTTGGTAGACTGGAAACCGAGAAAACCGCTGAGACTGATGTTGGGGAATAATTCGGCCAGCGCTTTGCCGATTTGGGCATTCTGCGAAATCAGCTGCATTTCGGCAATCTTGACATCGGGCCGGCAACGAACGACATTGACCGGCAGTTCGTATAACTGGTTCAAATCATAATTGAAACGCCGCTTAACCAGATTTTTATCAACGCCGTCAAGTTCGGCATTCAGCGCTCCGGGAAGTTTTCCGGTCAAAATGGCCAAAGCGTTTTTATAGGCTTCAATCGAACTTTGCAGGTCGGGTATCAGGGCTTTGGTAGTTTCAACGGCATATTTGGCCTGATTATAAGCGATCGTATCAACCAGACCGTTATCATATTTTACCTTAATCAGATCAAAAATATCGCTTTGCAGTTTGAGATTGCTTTCGGCTATATCCAGGGCGGCCTGCGAAGTGCGCAATCCGATATAATCGGCGGCGACTTCGGCAGTAATGCTGAGATAAACGTTATCCAGCCCCGCGGCGGCGGCCTGAAACAAAGCGGCGGCGCTTTCGGTCTGACGCCGTCCGCTGCCCCAGATATCCAGCTCCCATGAAGCGTCAAGCCCGGTCTGATAATAGTCGGTATCTATGGTATAGCCGATATTTTTGCTGGGCTTGTTGTAATGATAACTGCCGTCGGCATTAATCATCGGCAGATTCCCGACTGCGGCGATTTTCAGGCTGTCACGGGCCTGACGCAGTTTCTGAATGCCGACCTTGACATCGGGACTGCTTTTGAGGCTCTGCGCAACCAGACGGTCTAGCAGCGGATCGTGAAACCGACGATACCAGTCTTTGTTAACCGGACGGACACCGCCGCTTAATTCCAAACTGGCGGCAATTTGTTCGTTTTCATAAAGTCTGGGCTGTTTGTAGTCCGGCCCGACCGTGCAGGAAGCCAAAAACGTAAAAGCAAACAGCGACCACAGGCGTTTATTTTTTATCATGACGGCCTCCTTTAGGCTGGGGTTCGGCTTTCGGGGCAGTTTTCTTCGGCGGCTGCGGATTAAGTTTTATGCCGAGCGGGTTGCCGTGAGCTTTGGTTTGAGCCTGAATTTCGGCTTCATATTCTCCGTGTCCGGCCCATTCCTTGATATTCTCAAACAAGGCAAACAGGGCGGGAATGAAAATAATGCCGACGAAAGTCGCGGCGATCATGCCGTAAAAAACCGAGGTTCCGATGGCAATCTGGCTGGATGCGCCGGCTCCGGTGGCAATAATCATCGGGAAGACGCCGAGAATAAAGGTCAGGGCGGTCATCAGCACGGCGCGGAACCTTTCGCCGGCCCCTTTCTTGGAAGCCTCAATAATCGATGCGCCGTCATCACGGTAAGCCTTGGTAAATTCAACAATCAGAATTGCATTCTTAGCCGCCAGACCGATTAACATAATCAGACCGAGCTGGGCATAAATGCTTAAGGCCTGCCCCATCAGATGCAAACCGATAATGGCGCCGAGAATGGCAAAAATCGTCGAAAACATAACGGCGAAAGCCAGCATCCAGCTTTCATAAAGCGCTACCAAAAACAGGTAGCAGAAAACCAGAGCGAGAATAATCAGGAAAGTGGCCAGACCGGCTGCTTCGACTTCCTGCAAGCTGAGTCCGGTCCAAGCGATTGAATAATCGGACGAAAGCGTTTCGGCCGCGGTCTGGCGAATACTGTCGAAGGTCGTACCGGTGCTGACTCCGGGGCGGGTCTGCGCGGTAACCGAAGCATCAGTATATTGCTTATATCGATAAATAATTTTCGGCGAAATCGTAG
>CALXTG010000008.1 GCA_944391355.1 uncultured Alphaproteobacteria bacterium | reverse complement strand
GAGCATCCAGCCGGCCGAAAGAAAAAGCGCCGGAATGCGCTTTTTCTGAGGAGACGCAATGAGACTTGTTGAGCTAACAAGCGACAGCGACGTGCAGCGAAACTTAGTCGGAATTGATTAAGTAGCTACTTATTTAACCTGCATTCTCCGGTCAAGCCGGACAATGACAGAGAGGGAAGAGGGCACTCCAATCAAGCCCGAGGGTGACAGTAAAAGAAAAGTCAAGCCCGAGGGGAACAGAAAAAGGAAAAGGTCAATCTTGAAAGGGAAAACATAACAAACAAAAAATAAAACCCCGCCTTGCGGAGGGGTTTTATTCAAATTTCCCTTACAGAAAATACTTATTTACTTTCGCCGTTCTTTTCAGCTTCAGCCGCAGCAGCTTTTTCAGCGGCTACGCGAGCCAAATCTTTAGCGCCTTTGGCATTAACATCGCGGTCAACCAGCTCAACGACAGCCATCGGAGCAGCATCGCCGTAACGAATACCGGCTTTCAGAACGCGGGTATAACCGCCGTTGCGGTCTTTATAACGATCGGCCAAAACTGAGAAAAGTTTGGAAACCGTTTCATTGTCACGTAAGAAACCTAAAGCCAAACGGCGGCTGTTCAGGTCACCTTTTTTGGCATAAGTAATCATATTGTCGGCAAAAGTTCTCAGTTCTTTGGCACGGGGCAGCGTAATGGTGATCTGCTCGTGAGTTAATAAAGCATTGGTCAGGTTTGAGAACAAAGCTCTGCGCTGACTGCGGGGCATATTTAATTTTCTGTGTTTTACTCCATGTCTCATGACATATTTCCTTTCTTTTCTCTGTGCTTTGCCGGGCAAAGCGGATAAAACTTAAACCCCTACCACTGTCCGTCTTGGCGGATATGCATAGAAATTTTCATTTTGGTTAACTAAATTTGTTGATTCAATAATAATTACTCTCTCCCGCATTAAACGGGAAACAAGGGGAAAATTTTTATTATCTGAAAATTTCCCCCTGCGTCTCATCCAAGAACCCGTCGGCAATTAACTAAAAATGTTCGTCAACGCGGCGGATAAGTTCTTCAATATTTTCAGGCGGCCAACCCGGAGTATCCATACCCAGGTGAATGCCCATCTTAGCCAATACTTCTTTGATTTCATTCAAAGACTTACGGCCGAAGTTCGGCGTACGCAGCATTTCGGCTTCGGTTTTCTGAACCAGATCACCGATATAAACGATATTATCGTTTTTGAGACAATTGGCCGAACGAACCGAGAGTTCAAGTTCTTCAACTTTCTTAAGCAGATTTTTGTTGAAGGGAAGCTCTTCTTTTTCAACTTCGGCTTCGCTTTCCGGTTCATCAAAATTGATAAACGGTTTGAGCTGATCCTGAAGAATGCGGGCAGCCAAGGCAACGGCATCTTCAGGCGTAACGACGCCGTTAGTTTCAACCACCATCGTCAGTTTATCATAGTCTGTCTGCTGACCGACACGGGTATTTTCAACTTTGTATGAAACTTTTTTAACCGGTGAATAGATTGCGTCAACGGCAATCAAACCGATCGGCGCATCGGCAGCTTTGTTCTGATAAGCCGGAACATAGCCCTTACCGGTGTTAACCGTCAGTTCCATATTGATTTTTGCGCCGGCGTCCAGATTGCAGATAACATGACCGGGATTTTTAATCTCAACATCATGACCGGTTTCAATCATGGCGGCGGTAACTTCACAGGGACCTTCAGCTTTCAGGGTCATCATTTTCGGCCCTTCGCCATGTACGGCGACAGCCAAACCTTTAACATTCAGAACGATGTCGGTAACATCTTCTCTGACGCCGGGGACGACCGAAAATTCATGCAGGACGCCGTTAATTTTTATCGCGGTAACCGCACCGCCCTGCAATGAAGAAAGTAATACTCTCCTCAAGGCGTTACCCAAAGTAAGGCCGAAGCCTCTTTCCAAGGGTTCAACCACTATTTTAGCTTTGTTTCCGTCTTCGCCGGGAACCACTTCTAAATTAGTCGGTTTAATAAGTTCTTGCCAATTCTTTTGAATCACTGGTATGCCCTCTTATATAGTACTTAAATTCAAATCAATAAGACGGCGAGGCCTAAAATTAAGCCTCACTGTCTAACCCAATACCCAATTTATACGCGGCGTCTTTTCTTCATACGGCAGCCGTTATGGGGAATCGGTGTGACATCACGGATTGAAGTGATGGTAAATCCGATTACCTGTAAGGCGCGAATTGCAGATTCTCTACCAGAACCGGGACCTTTAACTTCGACTTCCAGAGTTTTCATACCATGTTCCTGAGCCTTCTTGCCGGCATCTTCCGCGGCGACCTGAGCGGCATAAGGAGTCGATTTGCGCGAACCCTTAAAACCCTGAGCGCCCGAAGTCGACCAGGCTACGGTATTTCCCTGTGCGTCGGTAATTGTAATTCTTGTATTATTGAAAGAAGAATTCACGTGAGCGACACCGGCGGTGATATTCTTTTTCTCTTTCTTTTTAACACGTTGTGTTACTGCTTTAGCCATTTAACCACCTACCTTATTTCTTCTTATTAGCAACAGTTTTGCGTTTACCTTTACGGGTTCTGGCATTCTGTTTCGTGCTCTGTCCGCGTACCGGCAGACCTTTACGATGCCGCAGCCCTCTGTAGCAGCCTAAATCCATCAGTCTTTTGATGTTTACGCCGACTTCGCGGCGCAGTTCACCTTCAACCAGATAGTCATTATCAATGACATCGCGGATTTTGGCAACTTCGTCATCAGTTAACTGATGCACGCGTTTTTCCGAGGCGATTCCAGTTTTTGCACAAATGTCTTGAGCAGTTTTTCTTCCGATACCAAAGATATAAGTCAGCGCGACTTCGACCCTTTTGGCAGTCGGGATATTTACACCAGCTATACGAGCCAAATTAACTCTCCATATTTATATATTATTACCACATTCAAAAAGTTGATCACCACTTTCCAAAATTAAGCCGGATTATAGGCTAATATTTCTCAGTGTCAACCACCCTTTTAACAAAAAATTCGAAAAAATTGCATTTTTTTACTAAAAATTAACGCAATTTCTATTCGGGAAGGCCCAAAACCTTATTGACCTTCTTGGCCACTGCCTCTATCGTCCCGGTTCCGTCTACACAGCGCAACAGTCCTTTCTTTTCAAAGTAAGGTATTGTCGGATAAGTCAGAGCTCGGTAGTTGACGAGTCGGTTTTGCACGGTTGTGCGGTTATCGTCAACCCGGCGATAAAAATCAGTACCGCCGCAATTATCGCAGACACCGTAGACTTTGGGCTTGAGGAATTTATCGTGGTAACCCTGTCCGCAGGTCATGCAGGCATAACGGCCTAAAATACGTTCCATAATAATCTCGTCAGGGACCTGGATCTCGATCACCGCATCCAAAGCAATCCCCTTATTTTTCAGCATACCTTCCAAAACTTCAGCCTGATTCAACGTCCGCGGGAATCCGTCCAGAATAAACCCGTCTTTGCAGTCATCCTCATCGATTCGCCTTGACACCATATCAATAATCATTTCATCGGTGGCAAACTCGCCTTTATCAAGCAGAGCTTTAATCTCCAGCCCCAGCGGCGTGCCTTTGGCCGCTTCGGCGCGCAGCATCTCGCCGGTAGACAAATGGCAGATGCCGGTTTTTTCTTTTAAGATGCGAGCCTGCGTTCCCTTACCGCAGCCCGGAGCGCCGGTAAAAACGACATGCAGGCCCAATCCGTTTGCAAACGACATCTTAACGTCTCTTTCTGTGACCGGCCAGCGACGCTTTTTTAATCAGCGACTCATACTGATAAGCTATCAGATGCGACTGCAATTGTCCGACAAAATCCATCGTAACCTGAACCACGATCAACAGTGTTGTGCCGCCCAAAACAAACGGAACCGCCAATTTGCTGATTAAGATTTCCGGCAGAATACACAAAGCAACCAGATAAATCGAACCGACCACCGTCAAACGGGTAACGACATAATCCAAATATTCGGCGGTATTTTTACCCGGACGGATACCGGCGATAAAGCCGCCGTGTTTTTTCAGATTATCGGCAGTTTCTTCCGGATTGAAAACCACTGCCGTATAGAAAAAGGCAAAGAATAAAATCAACGCGGCGTACAACCCCAGATACAAAGGCTGACCGTGACCGAGCAGCTGGCTTAAAGTCTGAACCCAGGAAGGTCCGTCCTGAGCGCTGAGGTTGGCAACCGTAATCGGCAACAGCAGCAGCGAGCTGGCAAAAATCGGCGGAATAACGCCGGTCGGATTAATTTTCAGCGGCAAATGCGAGCTTTCCGAAGCTCCCATGCCCATGGCCTGACGCTTTGGATACTGGATGGTAATTTTACGCTGCGCTCTTTCGACCAGAACAATCACATAAATCAACCCTAAAACCATCGCCAGCAAAAGCAGCATAACTCCCATAGACATTGAACCGACGCGGCCCAATTCAAAAGTCTTGGCCAAAGCGCTCGGAATATTGGCAATAATACCGACGGTAATAATCAGCGACGAACCGTTGCCGACCCCGCGCGACGTAATTTGTTCGCCGAGCCAGACGATAAACATCGTACCGCCGACCAGCGAAACCACCGTCGTAAACTTAAAGACAAAACCCGGATCAATAACCGCCGACATACCGGCTGAACCGCGCATGCTTTCCAAACCGACGGCAATACCGTATCCCTGAACAATGGTAATCAAAACCGTCAACAGACGCGTATACTGTGTAATCTTGCGATGTCCGGCCTCTCCTTCTTTTTTCATAGCCGCCAGAGACGGAACCACCGACTGGCCGAGCTGAATGATAATCGAAGCCGAGATGTAAGGCATAATGTTGAGGGCAAAAATGGTCATACGTTCCAACGCACCGCCGGCAAACATATTGAACATCCCGAGAATGCCGCCCGAATTACGGTCGAAAATATCCGCCAGCACCAGCGGATCAATCCCCGGCAGCGGAATAAAAGTACCGAGACGGAAAACAATCAAAGCCAAAATTGTAAACCACAACCTTTTCTTTAATTCCTCAGCCTTGCCAAAGGCAGACATATCCAAATTGGCTGCCATTTTCTCTGCTAATGATACCATTGTTTATAATCCTTATCATTAAATATACTTAAAACCTGTTTTAGAGCGAACTCTGTTTCTGTTTATATTTAGCAGTAAAAAAAACAAACGTCCAGTTCTCTGTAAAAAAGGTCTTAACAAGTTAAAAAAGACACTCTGACACCGGAAAACCGGAGTCAGAATGCCTTTGAAAATAACTTATTCGGCAATAAAGTTAACTTTACCGCCAGCTTTTTCAACAGCGGCAACCGCAGCTTTGGAAGCAGAGTTAACGCTGATGGTTACTTTTGAAGTAATCGCGCCGCGAGCCAGCAGACGGATGCCGTCCAGCTGTTTAACGACAAGACCTGCATTCATCAAAGCAGCAATATCAATAGCTTCAGCCGACAATTTACCGGCATCAACCGCTTTCTGAATGGTATCCAGATTAACCACGGCAAATTCCTTGGCAAACGGATTTTTGAAACCGCGTTTGGGAAGTCTGCGGTAAATCGGCATCTGGCCGCCTTCAAAACCTTTGATGGCGACACCCGAACGGGACTTTTGGCCTTTAACGCCACGTCCGCCGGTCTTGCCTTTGCCGCTTCCGATCCCGCGTCCGACACGGATACGGGACTTGGTAGCGCCTTCGTTATCTTTTAATTCATTAAGTTTCATTGTTGTTCACCTTATAACAATCCAGCAATGACTTTGATAAAGTGCTGTGCTGCGCCGGAACTTTTTCGCACGGTGTACGAAGAAGTACATAAGCGAAAAAGTTCCAAGCTTGACAGCGCTTTTGCAAAGTCCCCTATTCTTCGACCTTAACCATATGGGCCACTTTCTTAATCATGCCCCGTACGGAAGGTGTATCTTCCAGAACCGATACTTTGCCCATTTTGTTCAGTCCCAGACCGACGAGCGTGGCTCTCTGATCTTTGGGGCGACCGATCGGGCTGGCGATCTGGGTTACTTTTATAGTTTTCTTAGCCATTATAAAGCCTCCTCTGCAACTTTGGCGTTGGCAGTATTTTCGCGGCGGCTGACAATATCACCGACTTTCTTGCCGCGTTTGGCCGCAACCATGCGCGGAGAATTAATCGATTCCAGAGCGTTAAAGGTTGCCTTAATCATGTTATAAGGGTTGTTGGAACCCAACGATTTGGCAACCACGTCCTGAATGCCGAGAACTTCGAAAATTGCACGCATCGGGCCGCCGGCGATAACACCGGTACCGGCGGGAGCAGTTCTCAGATAAACTTTACCTGCGCCGAAACGGCCGGCAACGTCATGGTGCAAAGTTCTGCCCTCCCGCAGGGGAATGCGAACCATGTTCTTTTTAGCTTCATTGGTAGCTTTAACGATTGCTTCGGGAACTTCGCTAGCTTTGCCGGAACCGTATCCGACTTTGCCTTTTTTGTCACCGACAACGACAACCGCGGCAAAAGACATCGTGCGGCCGCCTTTAACCGTTTTGGCTACGCGGTTAATATGAACCAGCGTTTCAACCAATTCTTCAGATTTTTTGTCATTTTTATTATTACGACGATCCATAGCTTGTGCCATCATATATCTCCTAGAATTTCAGGCCGGCAGCGCGGGCTGCGTCAGCTAAAGCTTTGACACGACCGTGGTAAATGTAGCCGCCTCTGTCAAAGATGACTTCACTTACACCGGATTTAACGGCCTTTTCGGCAACCAGTTTGCCGATGAAGCTGGCGGCTTCAACCGTCGACGACTTTTTGATGTTTTCTCTGACATCTTTATCCAAAGTCGAAGCGGAAACAACCGTAGCGCTCTTGGCATCGTCGATAATCTGCGCATAAATATGCTTTCCGCTGCGGAAAACCGACAATCTCATTTTGCCGTTGGCAGCAGCTTTTAAAGCAGTTCTTACGCGACTTTTTCTCTTATCAAACAGTTTCTTTGGCGTATTCATTTGAATTTTTCCTTATTTCTTCTTGCCTTCTTTGCGACGTACATATTCGCCTTCATATTTAACACCTTTACCTTTATAAGGTTCCGGAGTTCTGAATTTGCGAATTTCCGCGGCAATCTGACCTACCAGCTGTTTGTCGGCGCCGGAGACGCTGATCTGGGTAGGAGAAGCACAGGCAATTTTGATACCTTGCGGGGCATTGACAATCACATCATGCGAAAAACCCAAAGACAATACCAGTTTGTTAGAGCCTTCAACACGGGCTTTATAGCCGACGCCGACCAGTTCCAGATTTTTGGTAAAACCTTGGCTGACACCGGTTACCAGTGTATTGATATTCGCGCGGGTTGTTCCCCACAGGGCACGGGCGGTTTTGCTCTCGGACAGAGGAGCAACCACGACCGTATTGTTTTCAACTTTGGTGCTGACATGGCTGTCGTCAAAAGAACAGCTCAGTTCGCCCAATTTTCCTTTGGCAGTAACGACATTGCCGTTAACGGCAACATTAACGCCTTCAGGGATGATAACAGGATATTTTCCAACTCTTGACATCTGTTTTCTCCCTTAAAATACCTGACAAAGAACTTCACCGCCGACATTGGCTTTACGGGCATCGTGATCGCTCATAACACCGGCCGGTGTTGAAATGATCGAGATACCTAAACCGTTGTAAACTCTGGGCAGGTCTCTTACTGAAGAGTAAACGCGGCGACCCGGAGTGGAAACGCGGTAAATTTCGGTTATAACGGAAGTACCTTCATGATACTTCAACTGAATGCGGAGTTCATCAATACCCGGACGAACATTATATTTTTCAAATCCGGCAATATAGCCTTCTTTCTTGAGAACTTCCAATACATTTTCACGCAGGCGAGAGGCAGGTGATACAACTTCACTCTTCTTCGCTCTTTGTGCGTTTCTAATGCGTGTGAGCATATCGCCCAAAGGATCAGACATAGACATATCTTACTCTCCTACCAGCTTGATTTTACTAAACCAGGAATTTCGCCGAAGCTTGCCATATCTCTCAATTCGACACGGCTGACTCCGAACTTCCTGTAATAACTACGTGAACGACCCGTAACTTTGCAGCGGTTTCTGAATCTGATTTTTGCTGAGTTACGCGGTAATTCGGCTAATTTTAATGTCGCCTGGAATCTTTCCTCGGGAGAGGCATTCTTGTCCATAACGATATTTTTGAGTTTCTGACGGCGGTTAGCGAACTTCTCGGCCATCTTGGCTCTTTTCAGGTTTTTAAAAACTGAACTTGTTTTTGCCATAGTAAAATCTCCGCTTATTTCTTAATCGGCATGTTAAAGCCGACGAGAAGAGCTTTGGCTTCTTCATCAGATTTAGCCGTTGTGCAAATGACGACATCCATTCCGCGGACGTTTTCAACTTTATCATAGTTGATTTCCGGGAAAATGATCTGCTCTTTAATTCCGAATGCAAAGTTGCCTCTGCCGTCGAAATTTTTACCGGTAATACCGTGGAAGTCACGAACACGCGGCAAAGCCATGTTAACCAGTCTCTCCAGAAATTCATACATTCTGTCGGAACGCAGGGTAACTTTGCAGCCGATCGGCATTTCTTCTCTGAGCTTAAAAGTCGCAATAGATTTACGGGCTTTGGTAACAACCGGTTTCTGGCCGGCAATCAAAGCCATTTCTTCTACGGCGTTGGTCAGTTTCTTTTTGTCCGTAACGGCATCACCGATACCCATATTCAGGACAATTTTGGTCAACTTCGGAATCTCATGTGGGTTCTTGTAACCGAATTTTTCCACAAGAGATTTTTTTATGACCTC
>CALXTG010000007.1 GCA_944391355.1 uncultured Alphaproteobacteria bacterium | reverse complement strand
GGATGATGTGCGGCCGTTTGGGCGTTATGCCGAGATTCGCAGCCGTCGGGGCGGGCGGAAAAAACTGGTGGCGCGGCTCGGTTATGAGGCTGAAGACGGAATCGATGAATTTGTCAATTTGACGCTTGCTTTTGAACAGGGGCACATTCCGTCGCTGCAGGCTTTTGTCGAGTGGATGAAAGGCGATGAGGTCGAAATCAAACGCGAGTTGGAACAAAGCGATATTGACGCGGTGCGGATTATGACCGTTCACGGGTCAAAAGGGCTGCAGGCGCCGGTGGTTATTCTGCCGGATACGGTGCGCGTCAAACAGGTGAAAAACGAACCGGGAATGCTGTTTGATGATTTGCTTTATTATCCGCTGGGGTCGGAATATTATGAGAAAAACTGCAAAGCCGTGAAACAGCGGGAGAAAGAACTGTCGCTGGAGGAATATCGCCGTCTGCTTTATGTAGCGCTGACCCGTGCCGAAGACCGTCTGTATATCTGCGGTTATCGTAAGAGTCAGAAACCGAGCGAAGAATCATGGTATGATATCTGCCGCCGTAATTTTGCCGCTTTGGGCACGGCGCAGGATGACGAACGGGTGGTTTACGAGGTTTCGCAGCAAGTGGCTGCCGAGGCGGAAAAAGAAGACGACACGGTTGTTTTGCCGAAAAAAGAAATGTCGTGGCTGACGCAGCCGGCACCGGAAGAAAGCCTGTTGTCGAAACCGCTGGCGCCTTCCAAACTTGATGACGATGAAGAAGAAGTCGCTTCGCCGATTGACGCCGCGGGGCAAAGCTCTTACCGCCGCGGGCTGGTTATTCATAAACTGCTGCAATGCCTGCCGGAAGTCAGCGAAGCGGAGCGGGCGGCGGTGGTCGGCGATTATCTGCAAAAAAATCTGCCCGAGTTTACACAGGCCGGGCGCGACAGAATTGCCGAAGAGGTTTTGCGGCTGTTGAATGATGAGCGGTTCGGGGTGATTTTCGGTCCGGGTTCAAAAGCCGAAGTGCCGATTATGGGACGGCTCGGCGACCGGGTTATTTCCGGGCAGATTGACCGTCTGGCGGTGGAGAAAGACCGGGTGCTGATTGTTGATTTTAAGACCAATCGTCCGGCGGCGGCAACTGCGGCGGAGATTCCCGAAACTTATGTCCGGCAGCTGAAAGCTTATCAACAGCTGGTCGGCGAAATTTATCCGGGACGCCAGATTATTCCGCTGATTCTGTGGACGGATACGGCCAAACTGATGGAAGTTATTTAATGTGCTCTATTGATTTTTGTTTTATTAATCTCTATATTAGAAACAGTGAGTTTATTATTTGAAAGGAACAACAATGCAAGCAATTACCGACAGCCAGTTTGAGGCTGAAGTTTTGAATTCCAAAGGTTTGGTTTTGGTCGATTTCTGGGCTGAATGGTGCGGTCCCTGCCGTCAGTTAATCCCGGTTCTGGAAGAAGTTTCCAAAGAGATGAGCGATAAGGTTAAAATTTGCAAAATGAATGTCGATGAATCGCCGAATACCGCCGCTCAGTACGGTATCCGCAGTATTCCGACCATGTTCCTGTTCAAAGACGGCAAACAGCTGGACGTTAAAGTCGGCCTGAATTCCAAAGGGGCTTTGGAATCCTGGATTAATGCCAACGCTTAGGAAGTTTTTAGTCTGAAGTCAAAGGCCGCTTTTGCAGATTGCAGGGCGGCTTTTGTTTTTGAAAGCGGTTAAGCCTAAGAACGGAAATGAATTTAATTATCCGGATCTGATATTTGTCTGCGAATACGGATTTGACCGTTTACTCTTCCCCGTCGTAGATTTTATCTATTATGTTATGGGGATTAAAGCCGATGGCATCTGCAATGTCTAAAAATTCTATCACGTCAAGACGTCTTTCGCCTTTTTCATATTTATATACATATGACTGCGGTTTTCCCAATCTGCTGCCGACTTCGGTCTGTGTCAGGCCGGCTTTTTTTCGTTCATTCAACAGTAACTTACGAAATAAAATATAGCTGTCGCTGAAAATAGATTTAGTCATAAAAAGCCCCTTATTTTAAACTTTGAGGATTTATTGTTAAACCTATATTAGGATATTAATTGGCATTAGTAAATTTAATTATTGTCTGACTACGGTTAAGCCTGTTTGGTTTGGTATTGGTCGAAAATTTGCAGTGAGGGAAATTGCCGGCGCAGCTCCAGCAGCAGCGGTTTCAGTTTGTTGATTTGCCGTTCGCTGAGATACAGACGTTCCAGAATTTTAGCGGTTGTCAGCCGTTGATAGTCATCAAAGTCTGTTCCGCTGAGATCCAGAGTGTGAAAGTGTTCCAGATGAACCGGAAGTTTTCGGTCGCCGATGTGCGAGCTGATAATCCGCAGGCTGCCGAGATGCGCGAGTTTGTCAATGAAGCGAAGATCGGACAGATTGGCGCCGATCAGACGCAGTTTTCGGAGCGGCAGTTTTTCGAGCGGCTTAAAATCGGTTACGGGCGTGCGGATAAGTTCCAACCTTTCCAGTTCGCGCAGGCAGTCAATGCCGTTAAAATTTTCCAGGTCGCATTCATACAGGCTTAATCTGCGCAGATGGCGGCAGCGGCAGATAATTTCCCAGCCTTCGTCATCAATGACAACTTTGCTGAGCGATAAGCTTTCCAATTCGGGAAAATGGCATAAATCTTCGAGAAAAACGGCGGTAAAATTACGATTAAAATCAACGGTGCTCAGCGCGATGTCTTTAATCAGCTTAAAGTCTTCGGCCGAGAAGTCAGCTTCCTCTTTTTTCAGGACGGAAGCCAGCATGGATATGAGTCCTTCACTCTGTAATAAGGTCATGTTCTTGACTTTCCATAATGATATTATTCTCTTTCAGTATAGCGTAAATTCGTCGTAAAGGCAAATAAAAGAGTCGGGCAGGCAGACTTTAAATTTTAGAACCTATGATTATATTGAGGACAGGTTTTTTTAAGGGAAAGATAAATGCTCTGGGTTATTAACGGTCTGATTTACGGTTTTTTTACGGCTCTTTATACGCTGGTAAACCAGCAGTATAAGTTAAACGGCTATATTTTGGGAATTTGGCGCGGTTTCGGAATTTCGTTGTGCTTTCTGCCGTTTATGTTTTTTATTCCGTTACAGACCAATGCTTATATCTGGGCTTTGCTGATTTTTCAAGGTTGGCTGATCGGGATTTATGACTCGCATTTGTTTTTTGCCTCGGCCGATTTCGGCGCCGGGCCGACTTCGCGGGTGATGGCTCTGACGGCGCTGGTAACCAGTATTTTGTGGTGGGCGATGACGCCGCGTCTTTTTGATCAGCTGCTGGCCGACGGAACGGCTTTTATTACGATTATTTTGATTTTGTTCGGTTTTACGGTCAGCTATTGGTATATGATCAGAAGCACGGTGACCCGGGCGGTGATAAATTATATGGTGCCGGCGATTTTGGCATTGGCGGGAATGAGCATTGCGACCAAGGAAATTGCCATGTTTAATTCCAATGTCTGGGTTTCAATCGTTTATTATCTGGTGGTGGCGACCGCGGTCAGCGGGCTTTATAATACGATTTTTTATATTAAGCATCAGAAACCCGGTTTTGTCGGCTTTTTTAAGGAAGTATTTAATAAAAAAGTGGTTGAGGCCGGGGTTTATATTGTCAGTTTCAGCGCCGCCCTGATTACCGCCAAGACTTTGGCCATGCGGGTGGCGCCGAATCCCGGTTATGTCGTCGCATTGGTTTTAACCGCGCCGATATTTGTTTTTGCTCTCAACCGTTATAACAAAGTCCCCGATAATGTTTCGGTCAAGGCCGGGTTTGCGATGATTTTCTTTCTGGTGCTGCTGATTGTGCTGGTCAACGGGCATTACGGTATTACCGACTAAAAAGCCAGCCGTTCAATAATATTGTCCAGCAGCAGAAAACCTTTATCGGTCAGGCGCAGGCAGCCGGGCGTGTTGATTATCAATCCGCTTTGCACGAATTCCTCGGTATGTTTCAGATTGATGAATTTATCAAAATTCAGTCCGCATTGGTTTTGAAAACGTTTCTTGTCGATGCCTTCGCTGATCCGCAGCCCCATTATCAGCAATTCTTCGGCGCGTTCTGTTGCGGTTAGTTTTTCTGATTGACGGCGATGAGTCAGCGCATAAGAAACTCCGTCCAGCTTCAGCCGGCCGTGAGCTCCCGGGCCGATACCGAGATAATCATTGCCGCGCCAGTAAGTCAGGTTATGCCGGCATTCTTTCCCGGTTCTGGCAAAATTAGATATTTCATAACGATTATATCCGGCGTTGTTCAGAAAAGAGGCGGTAAATTCATACATTTCGGCGGCGCGCTCTTCTTCCAGAGGCTGAACGCCTTGTTTGTAAAATACGGTTCCCGGTTCAATCGTCAGCTGGTAGAGCGAAATATGATTTAATCCGAAGCCGGCGGCTTGTTGCAGTTCTTTTTCCCAGTCGGACAGTTTTTGCTGCGGTCGGGCGTAAATCAAATCCAGCGAGTGGTTGTCAAAAGTGTTTTTGACTTCTTCCAGAGCCTGCAAAGCCTCTTCCAGTGTGTGGCTGCGGCCGAAAAATTTAAGATCGGCTTGGTTCAAGGCCTGAACCCCCAAAGACAAGCGGTTAATGCCGGCCTGGCGTAAATCGCTGAACATCTGCGGACGGTTGCTGTTGGGGTTGGCTTCAAGCGATATCTCGACATCTTTGCTTACCGGCCAGAGTTTTGCGGTCTGCTCGATTATCTTTTCAATATTCTGTGGTTTCATCAATGACGGTGTGCCGCCGCCGAAGAAAATCGTGCTTATCTCCCGTTCGGCTGTCAAATCATGATAATAGTGCAAATCTGCCAGATATTCCTCAACCAGCCTCGTTTCGTCTGCACCTTTGTTTACTTTGCTGAAAAAGTCGCAATAGGGGCATTTGGTTAGGCAGAACGGCCAATGGATATAAAGGGAGAAAGGTGTTTTCAGGGGAGACTTAAGCAAAAATCCGGTGCTCGAATGCTCACGTACGCGTAATGTACGCTGCGCTTCTGCGCGTTTGCTGTCATGCCAAACTTGATTTGGCATCCAGTTAACAAAAGCAGCTAATTGGTTTGACTGGATTCCAGCTTTCGCTGGAATGACAGATGAGGAAAGAGTTTTATTGTCTGTTGGAATTGTGCCGGATTTATGATATTTCATCATATAAGTCTTTCCAATCCGGATTGTGGCTTTCGATTAATTCCAGTTTCCAGGATCTTTTCCATGCCTTCAGTTGCTTTTCTCTTTTGATGGCTTCATTAATATCGTCATGAATTTCATAATAAGCAAGTTTATCAATATCGTATTTATCTGTAAAGCCTTTGAAAATATGCTGTTTATGCTCATAAACCCGTTTAACCAAATGGTTAGTTACACCGATGTACAGTGTTCCGTTTCTTTGGTTAAACAGGATATAAGTATAATAACTCATTACAATATGAATTTTGAGAGGTCGCTGGCCTGAGTATATTTTGCCAGGCGTTCTTCAACCATTTGAGCGGTGATGGTTTCGCTTTGGCCGCTGCGGTCGGAAGCGCTGAAGCTGATATCTTCAAGCAGAATTTCCAAAACCGTATGCAACCGGCGGGCGCCGATATTTTCGACATTTTCATTAATCATAACCGCGACATCGGCAATTTTGTCGATGGCTTCTTTTTCAAATTTCAGTTCAAAGCCTTCAGTTTTGAGCAGCGCTTCATATTGCTCAATCAAATTTGCTTCCGGTTCGGTCAGAATCCGCACGAAGTCTTCATGAGACAAGGCTTGCAGTTCAACGCGTATCGGCAGGCGCCCCTGCAGTTCCGGTAATAATTCCGCCGGTTTTGACAGGTGAAAAGCGCCTGAGCAGATAAACAGAATATGGTCGGTTTTGACCATGCCGTATTTGGTGGTGACGGTCGTGCCTTCAATCAGCGGCAATAAATCACGCTGAACGCCCTCGCGTGAGACATCTCCGCCGCGGCGGTCGTCTTTGCCGGCAATCTTGTCAATCTCGTCAATAAAGACAATACCGTCATTTTCAACCGCGTTTATCGCTTCGCGAATGATTGTGTCGTTATCAAGCAGTTTATCGCTTTCTTCGGCAATCAAAACATCATAGGCTTCGCCGACTTTCATTTTGCGGGTTTTATATTTGTCGCCGAAAGGCTTGCCCAGAATATCGCCCAGGCTTATCATACCCATTGAGGCGCCGGGCATGCCGGGGATATCAATGGTCGGCATGGTCGGAGAGGAGTTATCGATGACGCTGATTTCGATTTCCCGATCGTTCAGTTCGTTATTGCGGAGTTGTCCCCGGAACTTTGCCTTAGTTTCCTCGCAGGCGGAAACACCGACCAGCGCTTCCAGCACCCGTTCTTCGGCAGCCAGTTCGGCTTTGGCCTGAACGCTTTTGCGCAGTTCGGTACGGGTGGCGGCAATGGCTATTTCCAACAAATCGCGGATAATGCTTTCGACATCGCGGCCGACGTAACCGATTTCGGTAAATTTGGTAGCTTCAACCTTGATAAAAGGCGCTTTGGCCAGTTTGGCAAGACGGCGGGAAATTTCGGTTTTGCCGACGCCGGTCGGTCCAACCATCAGAATGTTTTTGGGAACAATCTCTTCTTTCAAATGCTGCGGCAGCTGCATGCGGCGCCAGCGGTTGCGCAACGCAATGGCGACGGCTTTTTTGGCGTCGTGCTGGCCGACGATGAAGCGGTCGAGTTCCGAAACAATCTCACGGGGGCTGAAATTTGCCATGTCTTTATGCCTTTTCAATAATAACGTTATGGTTGGTGTAAATGTCAATGTCGCCGGCAATCTGCATAGCTTTGCGGGCAATATCTTCGAGGCTGAGGCCGGGAACATCGTAGAGAGCTTTGGCGGCGGCCATGGCATAATTGCCGCCGCTGCCGATGCCGATGATGCCGTCGTCGGGTTCCATGACTTCGCCGGTGCCGGAAATTACCAGAGAAATGTCTTTGTCGGCGACAATCATGTAAGCCTGCAATTGACGCAGATATTTGTCCATGCGCCAGTCTTTGGCCAATTCGACCGCGGCTCGTTTCAGCTGGTTGGCATGTTTTTCGAGTTTGCCTTCCAGGCGTTCGATCAGGGTCATGCCGTCGGCAGCCGCGCCGGCGAATCCGGCAATGATTTTGCCGTTGCCGATCCGCCGGACTTTGACTGATTTGGATTTAAAAACAATTGCCTCGCCGAGAGTGGCCTGGCCGTCGCCGGCCATGACGACTTCGTCGCCTTTGCGTATGCATAAGATGGTAGTCATCGACTTCCTTTCACAAGTTTATTCTCTTTTTTTTTTATTTTGTTAAGTTTTAGTTGTTTTGCAAGTGCCGCGAAGAAAACCCCGGATAGTTTGTCTGTCCGGGGTTGTTTTTTATTTGCGTTCTTTGAGATCCAATACCTGAGGCTCTCGAACCCTGATGGTTTCAATCGCCCGGGTTATCGGTTTGTCAATCACAGTCATCTTGGTAACGTCCTGATTGCCGAACGGGCGCCCGCAGATACTTAAACCCAGGCTCTTTAAGGCGGTTTCAATCGGAATAAAGAGGTCGGGGTCTTCTTCGGCGGTTTTGCCGGCATGAGCCAGCCCGACGATGTTGCCGTTGTTGTCAATCAGCGCGCCGCCCAGCGTATAGCCCTGAACGTAGGTGTCGACGATAATTTCGGCGCCGCGTTCTTCGGTATAACGATAGCCGGTGACTTTTCCTTCGTTGTCAAGATAGCCTTCGCCTTCTTTTTCCAAATCAAGCAGGCCGAGGGTCATGAATATTTCTTTGCCGACTTCGGGCAGATCCAGCCGCAGCGGCAGCGGATTAAACTGCGCTTTGTCTTCCAACAGCAATAACGCAACGTTTTTGTTGGGGTTAACGCGGAAAGCGCCGGCCTTAAACTTGAGACCGTTAATCGTCGTAATATTGAAATTGTTGTTATCTTTAAGCAGCAAATCGGCAGAGGTCAGGATCAGCTGGTCGGAAACCAGCAGCCCGGCGCCTTTTCTGCCGGCCGGATTCTCCACCGAAACCACGGCAGCGCGGACTTTATAAAGATTTTCGGCGCGCATGTCGGCATAAGGCGGCTGATTTTGAATGCAGAATTTGTTGTTGGCGTCGCTGAAAGCTTCTTCGGCGGCTTTGCGGTTGAGTTCGGCTTTGCGGCTGCCGTCATTTAAGGGCAGGTCAATCCAGTAATCGTCAACCAGTTTCAGGCTGCTGTCGGTAACGCGGACGGTCGTGCAGCCGTCTTCAAGTTTGACTGATTTGCAGCCTTTGTCCAAAACTTTGCCGGAAGATTTGACGCCGCCGTATTCTTCAATAAGTCCGGCGGTTCCGCTGCCGGTTGTCCCGTAAGCTTCATCAATCAGCGTATAGGGCTGTACTCCCGGAATGTAGGAAGTTTCGCTCAGCACATAAGGGAATTGGGTCAGAGCGTAAGGAACATCGGAGGCGCAGCTCTGCATCATGCTGATACCGGTCAGCTCGGGGGCGTATTGTTTGCGGAAAGTGTCCTGCTCCGGTTGATAGCGGCTGAGCAGAATCTGCTGCTGTCTGGCCAGTTCTTCGGGGCGGATACGTTTGGCAAGTTCGTTGTTGAAGCATTTTCCCTGCGGCAGTTTCTGCAGGGCGTCTTCAAAGGCTCTTTCAACCAGTTTTATTTCGCCGTTATATTCGCCGTCTTTGATCTCGCCGTAGCCGGTAGTGGTGACTTTGCAGAAAACATGATCTTTGGTCAGATCCATCAGGCGCCAGGTAACGGTCATTTCCGAGGTGCCGGTACGCAGGTTTTGTTTGCTGACATTGTTCCAGTCATATTCGTCGCAGACGTTCATGAAGTAATCGTTGATTTCGGCGGTAAGGATATATTCGGGCTGAACTTTGTCGGAGTATACGTAATAAGGATTGTTCTTGTCGACAACAACCGGATAATATTCGTTCATATTTTCAAAGAAGATATCAAAGAATTTCATGTCGCGCTGCATGGCCCGGCCGCGGTTGAGATAAACTTCGCGATCAAAGCGGCGGCAGCCGAAAATGCGGAAACGGTAGTTGCCGAGCTTGGTGTTGAACTGGTCATAGCGGGTTTCGCGGGGAATACGGAAGTCGACCAGCTCCAGCTGCAGCGGGGCAAACTGGCTGCGGCTGTGATGCAGATAGGCGTAAGCCTCGCGCTGGGCGCGGTCAGGCTGGACATTGCGGATAAAGCTGATTTCCTCAGGCTTTTTTTCAGCGGCGCGTTCGCACATGCAGGACAAAATTCCCAATGTGGATTCGGTATTGTCGCACATGCAGGGGAAAAGTTCGACGCTTTTGGTCTTGCAGCTCAAAAGAAACAGCGGCAGCAGCAAAACGGCCAGAGATTTCAGTTTTCTCATAATCTTAAAGTCTCCTAATTACGTTTGTTCAGCCGCGGCCTGCGATAAGACAAAGCTTCGGCTATATGCAGTTTAAGGACTTTCTCGGAACTTTGCAAGTCCGCAATTGTTCTTGCTAACCGCAAAATACGATGATAGGCGCGGGCGGAAAGCCGGTTTTGGGCGCTGTAATTTATCAGAAGCTGCGACGCGTCATCATCAAGAGCCGCGGCCTGTTCGAGAAGTTCTCCCTTAAGCTGGGAATTTGTAGACAGCTGCGGAGCGCCGAGCGCTTTGAAACGGGCAGCCTGAACGGCACGAGCTTTCAAAACTCTGTCGCGGATGGCCGCCGAAGGTTCGCCGCTTTTGATATCGGCGAGATCCCAAGGGCTGACGGCCGGGACTTCAATCTGCATATCAATACGGTCCAGCAGCGGCCCGGAAATTTTGGCCTGATATTCTTCGGCGCAGCGCGGGGCGCGCGAACATTCAAGTTCCGGAGTGCCAAGGTGGCCGCAACGGCAGGGATTCATTGCGGCAATCAGCTGGAATTTTGCCGGAAAGACCGTATGGGCATTGACACGGGAAATGGAAACCGAACCGTTTTCGAGCGGCTGGCGCAAAGCCTCCAGCGTCGATTTGGCAAATTCAGGCAGTTCGTCAAGGAATAAAACGCCGTTATGCGCCAGCGAAATTTCGCCGGGAACGCCTTTACGCCCGCCGCCGATTAAAGCCGGGGTTGAGGCGTTATGGTGCGGG
>CALXTG010000006.1 GCA_944391355.1 uncultured Alphaproteobacteria bacterium | reverse complement strand
AATAGGTCAGAAATTTGGCTTATTTCTATACCCAAGACTCGATAATTGCAAGGCTTTTTTTACCGCAAAATCCGATTCTTATCATTTATTTTTCCGAACCGTTTTTTAATCCCTCCCCAACCTTTTTCTCTTTCATTTTTTCTTGTCTGAAAGTTCACCGCCTCTTTGCCACCTTCGGTCTCACTCTTCCTTTTTTCTGTCATGTTCGGGCTTGACCCATCCCCTTTTCTGTCACCCTCGGGCTTGACCCGAGCGTCCTCCCCCCCTCTTTTGTCATTCTCCGGCTTGACCGGAGAATCTAGGTCAACAATATAGCAAAATAGGCCTGGATACTCAGATCAAGTCCGAGCATGACAATAAAAAAAAGAAAGCAGAAAAATAACAAAAAAGGTTCCCGGAAAGGGAACCTTTATAATAATCAGTCGGCCAACTGCCAGCTTTTTTGCAAATTATCAAAATCAACAACCTGCTGATAATAATAACACAAAGCCACCAGCACAGCCAAATGACCAGCTCCGGAACCGACCTCGACCGCATCAATTTCCGCCGCCGGAAAACCAATTTTCCGAGCAACCGAACGCTGGGTTTCGCGCTTGTGATAACGTCGCATTAACAGCTGAAAACCTAAATTACGCAGTACTGCCCGCTGAGGATTGGCAGCGTCGGAAAAATATTTTACTTCAATCATTACGCACCTCCAGCTTAACCCGTAAATGATAAGCATCAAGCAATTCCGGAAGCCGATAGAGCACAAAAGGATTACCATGCTCAATACTTTTAACAACCCCGGCCTTATCAAGCCCGGCCAAGGTGGCTGCTTCTTGTTTGCTGAACCCTTTTGCGATGCGAAACTTTTGCAGTTCTGCCCCCAAGTCCCGACAGAACTGATATAGAATTTGATTCTTTTGAATATTCATGATTATTTTCCTTGTGTTGTTTTTTTCATTCACAGCCACTCAAAGGGTGGCAGGAGCTGAAAACAGCACACAAGAGCTGCCGCTTATTTCCCGAAGGTATTTTATTCACGGACTCCCGCCTTTAGGCACAGAAATCCGCGTTATCGGACGCGTTCACCGCTTGTGTGGAGGTTTTCATTCTCCGTTAATAACGATAACAAAGAACACTCCGCAAGTCAACAGCTTCTTTTACCACCTGGATGCTCGGATCAAGTTGGAGCATGACAACAAAAGAAAGTCAAGCCCGAGTATGACAATAATAATAGGACGCAACACCCAAGAACGACATTTTCCTTTTTCGTTCCATCTCCGAGATCCTGAAACAAGTTCAGGATGACTCTTTATCTTTTTTTACATTCCGTCATCTTTAGCCCCGCCCTAAGTCTCTTCCTCTTGTCATGTTCGGACTTGATCCGAACATCCAGGTAATAAAAGAAGCCATATTATTGACCTGGATTCTCCACTCAAGCCGGAGAATGACAATAAAAAGAAAGCCGAAAAATGACAATAAGCAGGCAAGACAGTCCTGAGACAACAACCAAAAAAAAGCGGTCTGAAAAATCAAACCGCTTTTATGATGGGTGCTAAATGCTATTTTAAAGTAACTTTAGCGCCGGCAGCTTCCAACTTAGCCTTAATTTCATCGGCTTCAGCTTTCGGAGCACCTTCTTTAATGGTTTTCGGAGCACCGTCAACCAGATCTTTGGCTTCTTTCAGACCCAGATTGGTGATTGCGCGGATTTCTTTAATAACGTTGATTTTGTTATCACCGGCAGCTTCGAGAATTACGTCAAATTCGCTCTTCTCTTCAGCAGCGGCACCACCGGCAGCGCTACCGGCAGCAACAGCAACGGCAGCAGCGGCGGAAACGCCCCATTTTTCTTCTAACATTTTCGAAAGGTCAGCAGCTTCCATAACGGTCAGGGCTGATAATTCATCAACTAATTTGGCTAAATCGGCCATATTTTTTCTCCAATAAATAAATTAAATCTAAATAAAAACTTTTGTTCGTTTACACTCTTGCAAAACCCACCAGACTATGCAGCTTCTTTTTCGCTGTAAGCTTTGGTAACACGAGCCAGCTGAGCACCGGGAGCCTGCAGCAGGCCGATAATTTTGGCGCGCAGTTCGTCCATTGAAGGAATGGATGCCAGCTTTTTGATTTCGTCAACGGAAATAACGCCTGTACCCATGGCGCCGCCGACGATAATCAGTTTTTCGTTGGTTTTGGCAAATTCAACACAAGCTTTGCAGGCTGAAATCGGATCATTGGCGAACGCAATCGCGGTCGGACCTTTGAACAAATCAACCAGGCCTTCAAATTTTGTGCCTTTAAGTGCAAGACGAGTAATCCGGTTTTTAGTAACTCTGAACCCGGCTCCGGCTTTTCTGATATTGTTTCTTAATTCTGAAACTTCGGCCACAGTCAGACCTTTATAGTGAGAAACCACTACCAGTTCAGAATTTGAGAACAACTCATTCAACTCGCCGAGTAATTCGGTTTTTTCTTCACGGTTCACTTATTGTCTCCACAATAAACATTGTCCGTAACGGAACAATGCGTTTTACACATTAACTACCGGAAAATCCGGCAGGACCTAATCTGCCCCAGGAGAAAAAAGATATGAAATTTTTCTTACTCCCGTCTGCGCAGGATATTTAGGATCAGAACCCCGGGTTTCCCCGCGATTAAGACCACCTGCGGTCTTGGACAGTGTTTCCGGAAACTTTGACTTATGTCGCGGTCTCCGAAGAGCGGGTGGCGATAAGCTCACCGCCCAAAACTTTCTATTAACAGGTTTGGAAGATAAGTATGCTACGCAGTTATTTTTTGACGACGTGTACAAACTTTAGTACACGAGGATAAAAATAACAAGTATGATACCAATCTTACAAAGCTGAAGAGTCAACTTTAACACCGACTCCCATAGTACTGCTCAAAGAAATCTTCTTCATGTAAGTACCTTTGGAACCGGCGGGTTTAGCTTTGATGATAGCGTCAATAAAGGTTTTGGCGTTATCATAAATCTGATCTTCGCTGAAGCTGGCTTTGGCAATACCGGCATGAACGATACCGTTCTTTTCAACGCGGTACTGAACTTCACCGGCTTTGGCTTTCTTAACCGCCGTGGCAACATCAGCCGTAACCGTTCCCAGTTTCGGGTTCGGCATCAGGCCTTTGGGGCCGAGAATGCGGGCAACTTTACCGGCCATACCCATCATATCGGGGGTGGCAATGCAGCGATCAAAGTCGACTTTGCCGGAAAGAATGGAATCAATCAGATTCTCGGCGCCGACAATATCAGCTCCGGCAGCTTTGGCTTCATCGGCTTTTTCACCCTGAGCCAAAACGGCGACGCGAACGGTTTTACCGTTGCCGTGCGGCAGCGAGCAAACACCGCGAACCATCTGGTCGGCATGCTTCGGATCAACGCCGAGGTTGATAGCCAGATCAATGGTTTCGTCAAACTTGGCGGTAGCATTTTCTTTAACGAGCTTAACAGCGTCTTTCAGGGCATAAGCCTGATTTTTATCAACTGCTTTATAAGCATTTACGATTCTTTTTCCCTGCATAGCTCTACTCCGTTACCTTAACGCCCATCGAAATTGCCTGACCTTTAACCATGTTCATGGCGGCTTCAACTGTCGAGCAGTTCAAGTCCGGCATTTTGGCTTCGGCGATTTCTTTAACCTGAGCTAATGTAATCTGACCGGCAACGACTTTACCGGGTTCTTTGGAAGCGCTCTGAATTTTAGCGGCTTTCTTGATGTAATAAGCAACCGGAGGCAGCTTGGTTTCAAAAGTGAAAGACTTGTCTTCAAAAGCGGTAATGACGACCGGAACGGGAATACCGGGTTCCATTTTCTGAGTCGCAGCATTGAAAGCTTTGCAGAATTCCATAATATTCAAGCCTTTTTGGCCCAGAGCCGGACCAACCGGAGGAGAAGGATTAGCTTTTCCTGCGGGGATTTGCAGCTTGATCAATCCTAAAATTTTCTTTTTAGTTTTAGCCATTTTATACCCCATTTTAAGGTTCGTGGTAGGTTAAGACCATGGCAGGTCTCCCACGCTTTGTTAATATACAATCCACTCCCAAAACCGGTCTCCCGATTTAAAGAGTCGCTTCTATATATCACAAACGATTCAATTTGCAAGCACTTTTCCGTCAAAACCGCAAATATTTTTTCTTCCCCGATTCGCGAAAGCCCTGCCCGGAGTCTGTTATGAATTATAAAAGCTTGTTCACAGCCCGCGAAATTTTTGTCCAATTTTATTGACTCGCACAGCATATTATGTTTATAATCAGGCAGTTTTAAAATTATTGGGGCAAAATTATGTTTTGGCAGATGCTGCCTCAGAATTATTGTTAAACTTAAATTTACTAGTTATGGAACCCAAAAGAACCCTCAATTTCATCAACAAATTTAATGAAATTGAAGTTGGTAAGGACTACATGGCCGTTGTCATTGCCACCGACGAAAACTGCGTAATCTTCGGACTTCCCGGAGGATTTACCGCCCATGCCGATATCAACGATTTAGGCATTCTCGGTGATTATGATTTAAGCGACGTTTTTCCCGAAGATACAAGAATCCGGGTCAGAGTAACCCGTATTCAGGCTTCCGGTCAAAAT
>CALXTG010000005.1 GCA_944391355.1 uncultured Alphaproteobacteria bacterium | reverse complement strand
CAAAGACCAAAAACAGTCCGTGCCACATACCCCAGATAACAAAGTTCCAGCTTGCCCCGTGCCATAAGCCGGTACAGAAAAAAACGATCAGCAGATTAACATAAGTGCGAACCGTCCCTTTGCGGTTGCCGCCGAGCGGAATATACAGATATTCCTTAAACCAGGTTGACAGAGAAATATGCCAGCGACGCCAGTATTCTTTGATCGTCTGAGAGATATAGGGAAAGTTAAAGTTTTCCTGAAAACGGAAGCCGAACATAAGTCCTAGGCCGATAGCCATGTCGGAATAACCGGAAAAATCATAATAAATCTGGAGCGCATAAGCAAAGATACTGATCCAGGTTTCATAAATTGACAGTTCGGCGGCAGGGTGTGACAGCATCTGATCGGCGAATCCGCCCAAAATATTGGCAATCATTACCTTTTTAAACAGACCGATAATAAAACGGACAACACCGTCATTAAAACTCTCAATCGTTACTTTACGATTGTCGATTTGTTTTTCAATATCATAGTATTTAACGATAGGTCCGGCAATCAGCTGCGGGAAGAAGGAAATATACAGCCCCATTTTTATCGGATTTTCCTGAGCTTTGACTTGGCCGCGATAGACATCGACAACATAAGACAGCGCCTGGAAAGTATAGAAAGAAATACCAATCGGCAGTGAAACGTCTTCAAATTCAAAACCGGTGCCTAAAACTTTATTAATATTATCAATCGCGAAATTGATATATTTGAAATAGCCGAGGAAAGACAAATTGAATAATACGCCGACGGCAACCCAGAACTTGGGTTTATTGTTGCGTCCGATCTGCAAACCGATTGTGTAGTTGATGAGAATCGAGATAACCATCAGCACGACATAGCGAGGTTCGCCCCATGCATAGAAGAGTAAGCTCATCAACAATAAAAAGGTATTGCGTACCTGAATATTTTTCAAAAGATAGTTGACTATTAAAGTAAAAGGCAGAAACAGCCACAGAAAGACCAGTGAACTAAATACCATTTTATAACTTCCTATTATTTAAATCTCACGGTAAGATAACTTATGGGACTAAAAAGTAAAGAAATTATTGCAATTTATGCCGATAAATTTAATGCAAACGGTATGTAAAAGGCCCCCGGCATTATAATATGCGGGGGCTTTCAACCTTTAAAACTAAAAGGAAAATCCGGCGGCAAAGTCGAGAACCGGAAATGAAAAACTGCCGTTCTCAAAACTGAAATTTCCGCTCAGCGCCGTAATCTGCCGCGAAGCCTGCTCCATTCTGGCCTGTAGACGAAGCTGTTTTTCATATTCGTTTTCTTTTTTCTTATCATCCTCATCGTCATCATCTTCAAGCGCAATTTTATATTTTTCGCTGACTTCGCTTTGCGCCTTGTCTGCGGCTTCATTAAGCAGGCCTTTCATCTCAGAGGCAAAACGCCCGGCCGAACTGTCGTTCAGGATCGCTTCTATATGTTCTTTGTCCGGGTGATCCCCGCTGACGGTCAAACGGCCGGAACTGTCCAACGAAAAATCCATCTTGCCGCTGATGTTGATATTGCGTGACAATAAAATACGCTGCAGTTCCTTCTGCAAACGCTCATTTTTTTCGGCAAAAGTTTCTCCGGTATTATTCAGGCCGTTCAAAGGAGAACTGCCGACGGCCGATAACGGGCGGCTGCCGTCCAAATAAGCCAAAGCCTGTTCGGACAAATCAAGCTGATAAGCGTCCGAAGCCGCAACGAAACTTTCGGCTGAAGACGGAGAACGGGGCGCTGCAAAAATCTGCCGCCTCAACATTTGTGCCGCCGAAACGGATGAAATGGACATAAATACCTCTCTTTCACACTTTTCCATGCAAATTTTGTGCCGTAAAAGAGTTGTCCTTAACCGTTGTTTTCTGACTTGTCAAAAGGCGCCGAATAATATAGTTTAGTTTAATACGCAATCTGAATACAATGTTGGAACGAGGTTGAGAATGCAGACATTTCGCCCTTATACGCCGGAAGAAGAAATCTGGAGCAGCATTATTCACGGAATCGGCGCGGCTCTGAGCATTGCCGGACTGGTTGTTCTGGTAATGTTTTCGGCAATTTACGGCGATGCATGGTCAGTGGTTTCGACGGCAGTGTTCGGAACATCCATGATTGTTCTTTATACGGCGTCAACGGTTTATCATGCCGTTCCCAACCCGGAAATAAAAAAAAGGTTGAAAAAATTTGACCATATTTCAATCTATTATCTGATTGCCGGCAGCTACACTCCTTTTCTGCTGGTAACAATGCGCGGAACAACCGGCTGGACGGTTTTCGGAATTGTCTGGGGACTGGCTCTTATCGGAACTTTTCTAAAACTCTTTACACAAGGCAGCGGCACCAAAATCTGGTCAATCGGTCTTTATCTGCTGATGGGATGGATGATTATTTTCGCCTCCAACGAATTATTCAGCGAGCTGCCGACAATCGGGCTGATCTTTTTGGTTCTCGGCGGCCTTTTTTATACATTCGGAATTTTCTTTTATGTCTGGAAAAGTAAAAAATATACGCATGCAATATGGCATTTCTTTGTCCTGCTCGGGACAATTATGCACTTTTTTGCAGTACTTTATTCCTGCGTGTTAATTTAAAATCTTAAGATTATATTTTTTTACGAACCAAACCGGGTGATATTCGCTTTTGGCTTTGCGCAGCCCGGTCAGCCCCAAATCCTGTTCGCGGTTGACATATTTACAGGGTTCACCGAGATTTTCGAGAAATATCCGGTTTACGGCCTGATAAGCACCTTTATAAACGGTCAGGGCTTTTTCAAAATGAATCATGATCATGTCTTTATCTACCCGCTCGCCGATCGTATAAGCAATAATCTGATTGTCTGCTTCAAGAAAACCGCCGATAAGTTCAGGCTCAAACAAATTCCAGTTTTGCAACAGGCGTCTGATCGCCCGGTTCTCCCTGCGAAGGGACTGCTCAGATTTTTCTTCCCGGGTTTCAACGGTGAGCCAATGCTGTTGGAACTCCTCAATCCGGATAATATCCTCTTGTGAAATCGATTTGTAATTATAGTTGTAATCACGGCAAAACCGATTAGCCAGTTTACGTTTGGTACTATATTCCGGCCCGCTCAGGCTAATCAGACGGCCAACATCATAAATATATTCCCAATTGGCACGGTCTTCGCTGATTTCAATTTCTCCGTCCAGATCATTTTTCAGAAGCAAAGCCAAAGTTTCGGGTATTTTTACCATGTTGCCGCCGGTCGGAAAATGTTTACGGATTAACACCGGCCAATCCTGACGCCGCCAGTTGCCAATCGGCGGATAATATGCATAATCGCCCTTCCACGGATGACGCAGCCAGCAGAGGCCGTCGGCAAAAGACCACTCAAAATCGTATTTTTCCTGCCAGGCCCAGAGATTTATAAAGGAAGTATCGGCAGTTTTTTCATCACACTGATGATATAAATCTTCATAAACGCGGCGATAATCCCGGTTAAGCGGTGTAAAAGTCAGCATTATCTTCTTTCGGCAACGCAGTCATCACCGTTGAACGTATAATCAATGACCTGATTATTTTCAATCGTAAATGAGGTTTTGCAGTAATAAAGGCTGTTGGCACCGTTGCTCGGAAAATCATAATTGGGGGTATCCAAGGCCGGATAATAGACTTCTCCGGTATAGGGATCGGTTTTGCCGCCGATCGGGCCATTATCAACCTTAAGATAAGTTACGACATATTTGTTGGGGGTCAGATAGAAAATATTATCGGGGGTTCCCCATTCGGCCATTAACATCCCCTGTGAAGCACCAATCCAGCCTTGCAGCTGCCGGTTATAATTGGCACTGTTGGTGCTGCAGGCAGCCAAAACCGCCAGCAGTGACATGATAACAATTTTTGGCATTTCTTTTCTCCCTACGCTCTTGGAGAGATTTAATGTTTCCGGGGACGAAAACAACCTAATCCAAAGTTTTAACTTCTGTTCGCCCGGAAAGGCGCTGCAACTCGCTTTCGCCAATGCGTATCCGGAAAGTAAACAATTCATTTTTCTGTTGGGAAGAAAGAATTTCCGAGTTTTTATAAAGCCAGGCGAGAAGCGCGCCGTCGGCGGCATTAATCGTTACTTCGGCTAGACGATGATGATAGGAGAGAGTTTTATCCAGTTTATCAAGAAAATCAGCCAGTCCCTCCCCGCTGACGGCCGAAACAACCGCCGTATTTCGGCGCTTGCGGGCAGATGCAGCCAACTCTGTTTTGGCGCTGTTATCCAATAAGTCAATTTTATTTAAAACTTCAATATAATGCGGTTGATTTTCTATATTGTTTAATCCTAGGCTTTGTAAAACGCTGATAACATCTTGTTTTTGAGCCGAAGAATCCGGATTAGCAACATCGCGGACATGTACAATGATATCCGCGGCCAAAACTTCTTCAAGCGTGGCGCGGAAAGCCATTATCAGCTCATGAGGCAGATCGGCAATAAACCCGACGGTATCTGAAAGAATAACCGCGCGGCCCGAAGGCAGTTTTATTTTCCGCATTGCCGGATCCAGAGTGGCAAAGAGCAGATCTTCGGCAAAAACTCCGGCGCGGGATAAAGCATTAAACAAAGTAGATTTACCAGCATTGGTATAACCGACCAGCGCCACGACGGGAAAAGGAATTTTCCGGCGTGCCGAGCGCTGTAATTCCCTGGTCTTTTTTACCTTTTCCAGTTCTTTTTTGATACGGACGATTTTGTCATCAATGATACGGCGGTCAAGTTCAATCTGAGTTTCACCGGGGCCGCCCAGAAATCCGGCGCCGCCGCGCTGCCTTTCGAGATGCGTCCAACTGCGAACCAGCCGGCTGCGCTGATAGGTCAGATGCGCCAGTTCTACCTGAAGCTTCCCTTCGCGGGTTTGGGCTCTTTCTCCAAAAATCTCAAGAATCAGCGCCGTCCGGTCAATAACCTTAACCCCTAATTTCTTTTCCAGATTACGTTGCTGCAGCGGTGAAATGGCAGAATCTACAATAAAGACTTCAACACCCTGTTCTTCGAGCAGAAGTTTCATCCGCTCGATAAAACCGCTGCTGAAAAAGGCGCCGGGTTTTATTTCACGCAGTTTTACAATCTCTTTGATAACGACGTTAAGATCAATAGCCCGAGCCAAACCGACGGCTTCGTCCAAACGAGCCTCGGCAGACAAAGAGACAGGCTTGGCGGTAATCTGAGGAAAAACCACGCAAGCCTTAGTCTGGTAATTTTTATTTAATTCAATGACGGGCAAATCTATTCTTCGATTTCAAACTCTATCGGCGCTCCGGGCATAATGGTCGAAACGGCATGCTTATAAATAAGCTGCGTATGCCCGTCACGGCGCAGCAGCAGAGAAAAGCTGTCAAACCACGTAATCAGCCCCTGCAATTTTACCCCGTTTACCAAGAAAACCGTTACAGAAACTTTATCATTTTTCAGTTTATTCAAAAAATCATCCTGAACATTTTGAGTCATAGGAGTGTTCCTTATTATATGTTGTTCGCTCAATTGTAACAACATTTTGTTAAATTAGTAAAGCAGAGATTGCATTTATCCCCCTGCAATTAAAAATTTAAAACAATCTTAAAACGGCTTGAGAAGCCTGAGAGGCGAGTGAAAGCGAATTAACCGCCAGCTGCTGGGAGGTCTGCAAAGCCAGCATATTGGCTGATTCCTGGTTCATATCGGCAAGGGTCAGTTTATCGGCGCCTTCTTCCAGAACATTTATCAGATTTTCGGTGAAATCCTGGCGGGTGGTAATAATTGAATAATAATTGCCGAATGCGGAGGCAAAAGAGCGCAGCGAGTTAATTGCTTCTTCCAGTTCGGAAACAGATTTTTCAATATCCTCAGCCGTTTTCCATTCGTTGGTCTTTAATCCCAAACTCTCGCTGTCGGCTTTAACACCCGCAACTTCTATTTTAGACGAACGGTCTTCATTGAAATTGATTTTCAGATTTTGGCCGTCAAGCAGATTGATGCCTTTATAAGCGGCATCTCCCATTAGAGAGTTATACTGGGTCAGCAATAAATTATATTGCTCGCTGCTCTTGCCATAATCAGCTTTATAACCTTCAGCCGGTTCTTTATCTTTTGCCATTTCTGCATCGATATCGGGAATAACAACGAAGTGATCGGAAATCTTGTTCATACCGGGAATATTAAGCGGACTTAGCGTCCAGCCTGTCGTTGTTCTGTCTATTATAATTTCATTATCATTGCGCCAAGTGCCGATATTAGCACCATTTTTCCAGGAAATTTCAACACCTGCTTCCATAGCTAAAACATTGCCGTTATAGCTGGAATGAGGATTTATGTTTTCTGAAACGGAAAGATTTATCAGAGCAGTATTGAGCACATTAATTTTAGTTCCCGAGGAAAAATAAAATGTATTTCCGCCGTATGTCGGTCCGGAAGAGCCCTCTGCTCCAAAGGCCGCCGTTGTATTTATGGTAACATTATTTTCACTTTTTACCGTACTTTGAGCTGATGCCAATAATGCGTAAGAGGTCGCATCGACGTTATATATCATCCCTTTTTTTAACGTAACTGATGACTGTGCTGTTGAAACAAGAGCAAAAGAGAGTGTTCCTGTCGTTTTGACATTTAAATTACCCTCGATATCCATTTGTCCCTGATGGGCAGCCATAACACCGTAAGTGCGAAAAAGCCCGTTACAATTGATATTATTGATGCCTTTTAGACGCATAGAGCCGCCGGAGGTTTTAACTGCCGAAATTCCTGTACCGTTATTATGGCTGCTGTTTACATTAATATCCATATTCTGTACTGTCACATCTTGAGTGTTCCGACCATGAATTACGGCAACAGAATTATTTTGAATATCGGTATTATAATTAACAGTGAAATCACTGAACAAAGAATTATCGGCCGCCTGTATGGCATCTTGAGAATTTCCGGTAATATTAAAAGTCAGGGAAGTTTTTTTAGAAGAACCGAGATAGGCGGCGCCGACCAGAGATTGACCTTTTTGAAGCTGGATGGTTTGATTTTCCGACATGATAATATCATTTTCCAGGACAATCAGGCCTTCTTTTCCGGATGCGATTGCTGCCAGCAGTTCGGTTTCATTTGAGACTTTAGCGGCAATATCGGCTGATTTTTCGAGGGCCTGATTGGCGACGGCTTTGGCCTGTTCAAGAAATTTAGTACCGGAGTCAATCGCTTCGCTGGCCGCTTTAATCGTCTGTATTCCCTGCGACATAGCGTCTAACAAAGCGGTTAAATCGGCGGCGCGATTATTTAAGGAAGAAGCGGTGTAATAAGAAGAAGGATTATCAATTG
>CALXTG010000004.1 GCA_944391355.1 uncultured Alphaproteobacteria bacterium | reverse complement strand
CATTGATTGCCGGCGCCAAATTCCGCGGTGAATTTGAAGAAAGGCTTAAGGCCGTTTTAAAAGACGTTGAAGCTTCTGCCGGCAATATCATTTTGTTTATTGATGAAATGCATACGCTGGTCGGAGCCGGCGCCGGCGAAGGTTCGATGGATGCCTCCAATTTGTTAAAACCGGCTCTGGCGCGCGGTGAGCTTCATTGTCTGGGTGCCACGACCTTAAACGAATATAAAAAGTATGTCGAAAAAGACGCCGCTCTGGCGCGTCGTTTTCAGGCAGTTTATGTCGGCGAACCCGATGTCGAGGAAACGATTTCGATTCTCCGCGGCATTAAGGAAAAATTTGAGCTTCATCACGGCGTCAAAATTTCCGACGGGGCGCTGATTGCCGCCGCCAATCTGTCCAATCGTTATAGTACCGACCGTTTCCTGCCGGATAATGCCATTGATTTGATGGACGAAGCCGCCAGCGCTCTGCGTATGACGATCGATTCCAAACCCGAAGAGCTTGACGAACTTGACCGCCGCATTATGCAGCTGAAAATCGAGCGGGAAGCCCTGAAAAAAGAAAGCGACGAAAAATCGCGCCAGCGGCTGGAGCTGATAGGCTTTGAAATTTCAGGCCTTGAAGCCAAAGCTAAAAATCTGGAAGACAAATGGAAAGAAGAAAAAAAGGGGCTGGCCGATTTCACCGGTTTAAAAGAAAAACTGGACAAGGCCCGCAACGAAGTGGAAATTGCCAAACGCGAGGGGCGCTATGAACGCGCCGGCGAATTGCAGTACAGCGTTATCCCCGAACTGGAAAGCCGGATTGCCAAAGCCGAAGAAGTTTCAAAAAACCATAAAAACAGTTTCAGCGAAACCGTAACGGAAGAAAATATTGCCGCCGTTGTGTCCAAGTGGACCGGGATTCCGGTAGATAAAATGCTGCAGGGCGAAAAGGAAAAACTCGTGCATATGGAAGATTTTCTGGCTAAACGGGTAATCGGCCAGAAAGAAGCCATTGCCGCGGTTGCCAATGCCGTCCGCCGCTCGCGGGCCGGCATAAGTTCGCCGAACCAGCCGATCGGCTCTTTCCTGTTCCTCGGGCCGACCGGCGTCGGTAAAACCGAGCTCAGCAAAGCTTTGGCCGAATTTCTCTTTAATGATGAAAATGCCATGGTGCGGATAGATATGTCCGAATATATGGAAAAACATTCGGTTGCCCGCCTGATCGGTTCGCCTCCGGGTTATGTCGGTTATGAAGAAGGCGGCGCCCTGACCGAAGCGGTTCGCCGTCGCCCTTATCAGGTTATCTTGTTTGACGAGATTGAAAAGGCTCATCCCGACGTCTTTAATATCCTGCTTCAGGTTTTGGACGACGGCCGGCTGACCGACGGGCAGGGGCGGACGGTTGATTTCAAAAATACGATTATCATTATGACCTCAAACCTCGGTTCGGAAATCTTGTCTAACCTGACCGGCGCCGACGATCCCAAAAAAGTCCGCGCCAAGGTTATGGATATTGTCAAGGCTTCTTTCCGCCCCGAGTTCATTAACCGTATTGACGAAATCAGCATTTTCCACCGGCTGGATAAAAGCAATATCAAGGATATTGCCAAGATTCAAATTGCCGCGATTGAAAAACGCCTTGCCGAACATAACATCAAACTTAACGTAAACGAGGCTGCCTTTGTCTGGATTGTCAACAACGGTTATGATCCGGTTTATGGGGCGCGTCCGTTGAAACGCCTGCTGAAAAACCAGATTGAAAATAAGCTGGCGATGAAGATTCTTGACGGTGAAATCGGCGACAATGACACCGCGGATATAATCGTTTCCAACGGCGCTTTGGAAGTAGTAAGGAACAAACGCAAATGAGTGAGCTCTATCATCAGGCCTTAGAAGCGGCGCAAACCTGCGACGTCTCGACGCCGCCCGACAGTCTGGTTCTGTACAGCGTCAGTTTTCTGCCGACGAAAGAGAATAAGGAACAGGCGCTGCGGTTTATCAACAATAATCCCGATAAGATGATGATAGACCACACCCCCTGCGGCGAAAAACTGATTGCCATGGGACTGGACGGGCCGAATACGCATTTGAGCGATGAGGAAACCGCGCATATCTGGTGCGTTGCCTCAAAACGGCTGATAGAACAGGCGCGGGGCAATGTTACGGCCTTTGTCAAAAACGCTGACCCGCGCAGCGTCTTTCGCCGTATGGAATTGCCGGCCATTCTGGAAAACCCGGAAATCAAGACCATCAACGGCAAAGATAAATATAAATTTGCCGAAACTTTCCGCTGAGCCAAATTTGGAGCCGATAGTTGCCAAAAAGCCTGCCGTTTCTTTTTGCGGCATAAAAAAACACCCCGGAAAGATTTTCCGGGGTGTTTGGCGGAGTAATTTTTAGTCAATATCGGCTTCGTAAGCATAGACGATGTCGGAATCATCGCCTTTCTCTTCACGGGCAAGTTCGCAGACCAGAAGTTTGTCGGCATCGGCCATGCTGTCAAGCGCTTCGGCCGGAATATCCTGCAAATCAATCGCTTCTTCGGGCGTGCGGAACAAAACCGCCGATTTATTTTCAATATCCAGTTCAATCCGGGGATCCTGAGGTTCGCCTTCACGGGCATAAAGCAGAAGCATGGCTTCGTCTTCTTCGTTTACTACAAAATCAAATGTATCAAATTCATCGGCGCTCATGGCAAAATCCTCAAATTGTAACTGATAATGCTTATAGTAATGTAATTTTGTTATTTGACAATAGCAATCAGCACTCTGGGCATAAAAAAACCGTCTCCGCAGTTCTGGGGGAAGCAGGAGACGGCGACCTTTTCAGGCCAAAGGGAGTTCCTTTGTTTTCAACTTATTATAAAAGTGTTGAAGAAGTGTTAATATTTTTGAAAAATCAGTAAATTTTTAGAAAAGATTGTGTAGAATAGACAGCGGAGTATAAAAAAATGAGAGTTCTGGCCGACAGATTTATTGAACTGATTAAATGGCCGATGGCGGTTTATATGCTGCTGTCGCTGCCGGCTTTTGTGCGGTCGCTGTATTTTTTTAATTTCTCGTCGCTTAAGTTCTGGGCGCTGTTCGCCGGGTTTTTTATGTTTTTTATCTCCCGCTCCATGGCTGACAAAGATGTTAAGACCAATATGCAGATTGCCGCGCATGAGGTCACGCATGCCTTTTTTGCGTTGATTACGTTTCATAAAATCAAGAGCCTGCGGGTTAATCCCGATAACAGCGGCGGGGAGATGGCCTTTGAGGGCAGCGGCAACTGGCTGATTACGATTTCGCCGTATTTCTTTCCGTTGTTTGGT
>CALXTG010000003.1 GCA_944391355.1 uncultured Alphaproteobacteria bacterium | reverse complement strand
CGGCGCCGACCAGCGATTGACCTTTTTGAAGCTGACTGGTTTGATTTTCCGACATGATAATATCATTTTCCAGGACAATCAGGCCTTCTTTTCCGGATGCGATTGCTGCCAGCAGTTCGTCGGCAGTTGAAACTTTGGCGATTATATTTTCGCCGGTTTCGAGTGCCTGATTGGCCACGGCTTTGGCCTGTTCGAGAAATTTGGTACCAGCGTCAATCGCTTCGCTGGCCGCTTTAATTGTCTGTATCCCTTGTGACATGGTGTCCAAAAGCGCGCTCAAATCGGCGGCGCGGTTGTTTAATGAAGAAGCGGTGTAATAGGAAGAAGGATTATCGATTGCCGAAGAAACTTTAAGGCCGGTCGCCAGACGATTCTGCACAATATCCTGCTGTCTTGCAATATTCTGCAAGCTCAACAAATTACTGCGCATCGACGCTGTTAACGATATTCCCGACATTCTACCGGCCCCATGTGTTTCTTGTCATTCCAGCGAAAGCTGGAATCCAGTCAAACAAATTAGCTTATTAATTCTAATAGATATCTTATCATAATTTCCCATTCTAATCAATATCTGTTAACAAAGATTTAGCAAAAGCTTTTTTTCTGTCTAATACGATTGAGCATAAAACAGATTTTTGTCGTTTAATCTTCGCTGACTTGTAATGAGGAAGTAACCACCCGTGAACAGACCGGAATTTTACAGATTTTTGTTATCAGCCGGTTATTTTTGATTTTATGTTCATAGAAAAACCGCCGCAGTTTGTCTTTCAGTTTATTCCTGACAGCTTCGCCGGCCGGCCGCTCCAGTTTCATTCTTCTGATATGGTTTTCAATCAGATGAAGAGGGTAACTTCCGTCTGTAACAATAACTTTCTGCCAGTAAGCTGCGGCAATATTGTCATTGATTTTGAAAAACATGCTTTTCAATACCGGCATGCCCATCATGGTGAGTACAATGTAATCTTCTGAATAAAGGCGGACTTTATTGGGACGAAATTCCATAAACAGACGTTCGGTAAAAGGAATATTCTCCCGCAGCAATTTCCGCACTGCCGCCCGGTTTTCTTTGTAAAAGCGGCTGACTTTTTCCGGGTTGATATAATAGCCGAATTTATATCCCCGTTCACTCAGAATCCGGCTTAAACCGCGTTCGTACTTATGAACGACCAGGTTTTTGTTGGCCAAAGGTTCAATATGGGCGAAAATCTGTTGAAAATGTTTATCTCTGATAATTTTGTTATTGACGCTGATAAAGAAACTCATCAGAAATTTATTGCCGCACATTGCCCAGGCATCACAAGCCTGACTGTCCATTTCGTCAAACATGGTTTTAAAATGGTGCAGGGGGCCGTAACCGGAATCATTCACCAGCAGCAGGCGGTCATATTCCGCCAGCTTTTCAAACCCGATAAGTTTCATCAGCTCGCCCCATGAACCGAAGTCATAACGGCCGTGACGTTTGGCATAAGCGCCGCAGACAATAGGTTTGAGCTTCTCCAGCTCTCCCGCTTTCATGTCGCAGTCGGCAAAATAATAGACATCGGCAAACTCAGCCAGACTTTTCAGATAATAAACCACATAGTCGTCAATGATTCCGTCCCGGTCATAACCGGCAAAAAGGCAGATTCTTTTCATCTCGCAAATTTCCTTATTTTCTCTGTTGCCGATTATAAAATCATTATGGCAAAAAGCAATATAAATTAAAAACGGCTGATTGATTCCGTCCGATTAATGATTACATAGCTCACAGTCAATAAATTTTTTTAAGAGGTATAACGTGCTGAATAAAGATAACGGAAGCTTATTAAGCGGTTTGGATAAAGAGGCGGTTAAACAACTTTTCAGCCGTCCGCTGAATAATGTTAATGTGAATCTTGATAATTTGAAACAGCGGGTTTTGCGCGTCAAAGCTTCGTCAAAAAACAGCAAGCTTTATCTGTATCAGGCCAAGATAAAAAAGTTGATTGTTGAAAAAAACTGCAATCTGACCATAGATTTGCGCGATAATCATTTTGTCGATACGGTTATCGTCAAAGATAATTTCAGCGGAACGATTAATTTATCGCGCAATACCATCAGCACCATTGAATTCGCCGATAACTGCCGTTGTAATCTGACCATTCACGGCAGTTTGAAATGTTTTAAATTATCTTTCGGCGATGTCTTCAGCGGCAGTTTGGATATCGAAGATTCTTGCTTCCACCTTTTGAAGGTCGGCTATTACTGTTATGCCGACATTAAACTTCAGGATAATTGGGGCAGCAAAACCGTCCGTATCGGCAACTCTTTTCGCGGCAGTCTGACCATGAATAATGTTCTGGTTCCCGATATCGAAATCGGCGATGACTGTAAAGGCGATATTGCCATCAGCAGCCGCGATGAGGATATGGGAGCCAAACATCTCAATCTTGCCGATGAATTTAACGGCCGGATTGACTTAAGCGGCTGTCAGACAGTTGAAGCCGTAGATGTCGGCAGCCATGCCGGCGGCAAACTGAATTTTGCCGGCTGCCCGTCAATAAGAGTGTTAAAATTTGACGAATGTTTTAAAGGCGAAGCGCAGCTCAGCGATTCTGCCATTGAATATATTCACGCTAAAGAAGGCTGTGAAGGAAGTTTTATTTTGTTTAATTGCCGGAATTTAACATTAATGCGCTTGCCGCGCAGCGATATGCACCGTATGGACACCGATTTAACGCCTTTGAAAATCGAACGCGGCGGCCGGCATATTTACTATCATTTTCAGGAGCGCAGCCTTCCGGCGCATTATTTTAAGTCGGGATACCGCGGCATGCTTAAAGGGTTGAAAAAATATATAAAAAAGCATTTGTCAAGCCCTAATTTGTAACAAAACTGTAACAATTTTGCTTGAGAAGAGGGCTTTTTTATGGTATAACTTAAGATATACCAAATCCTCTGCCAAAGGAGTCTTATTATGAGCATGACCGAAAAATTTTCAGGACTGGATTTCCTTAATGCCGTTGAAGCCAAAGAGGGCGACGGCAAAAATCGGAAGGCCGCAATTTTTAACGCCTTGTTTAAAGCCTGCGGGACAGAATTTTCGGATAAAGATTTTCCCGAGCGCAGTGCCAATGATGAAATAAGCAAGCTTCGCATTAAGTTGGAAGCCCCCAAACGAGCCATCTTTATATCCGGTTATGAGCGGAAAAAACAACAGCTGAAAGCCAACGGCCAGTATAATGAGGTCGGACAGCACCTGATTAAGCCGGAAAATCGCGATTATATGCTGGTGGCTATGGGAGCTTACCTGGACAGCGGCGGCAAAGTCGGAGATTTTCGTAAGGATTTGGATATTTATAAAAATAAATACCGTTTTGAACAAAAAATGAAAGAAGGCATTAAACTTGATTTGAGTTCTTCGCGGGATATTGCATAATTTTCGCTCCGTATACAAAAGAAAAGCTCCTCATATGAGGAGCTTTTTTTGGGTTATTTCTTGCGGGGTTTGGAAACAGAGCGCGGCTTTTCAAAACTGCCGAAATTTTTGGCATTCTTGTTAAATTTGCCGCGGCTGCGATTCTTTTTATCCGGCGCAAAGGGCTTGAACGGATTGGCAGCGGCTTTTTTTACCGGTTTATTGTTTAGCGGTTCGGCAGAAACGACCGTTTCGGAGATATCAGGCATTGTTTTGTTTTTTGTGCCCGGATTTATCAACTTATAAATGGCTTTCCATTGTGAATTATCTTTAGGAGTCAACAGATTGACAGCGGTCCCTTCGGCTCCGGCACGCGCCGTACGGCCTATACGGTGAATGTAATCCTCCGGACATTGCGGCAGTTCATAATTAATGACGCATTGGATATGCGGAATATCCAATCCGCGGGCGGCAATATCC
>CALXTG010000002.1 GCA_944391355.1 uncultured Alphaproteobacteria bacterium | reverse complement strand
AGCGCGCGGTCGACAATGGTCGACATCGCATAAGACAAATAACGGTTGCTCAGTTCTTCGGCAAGATGGACATCTTTTATTTTTTCAGCAGTTTCGGGCATTCAAACACCTTTATAATCCTAAATTTTCCAGCAAATTAGCACGGTTTATCGGGAATTTCAAGCCATGAGCGGCAAAAAAGTTTTTATTGAGGAAAAATCCGGTCATCTTCAATAAATCTGTCAGTTCCGCAGCTGCGGGCGCATAGTTTTTTTCCAAAATAAAACGGGGAAATCTGAACAAGCGGTCTTTGTAAGGTTCGCCGGCTTCGGCGCAAACCGCCTTACCGCTTTTGGGCGAAACATAAGTCAGATTTTCGGTAACGCCGGTGGCCGAACATTCACTCAGATCTAAACCGATCCCCAGATGCTCCAACAGATAAAATTCAAAGTAAGCATAATGCGTTATCCAGTTATCTTCATTTATAAGATTAAAAAAACTGTCAACGTAATAATAAAAACGTTCCAGATTTTCTTTTTCAGGCATACAGATATTGCAGAGACTGCAAAAAGACGATAAAGCCGCCAATTTGCGGGCATCGGAAAGAAAATTGACGGCTGACGGCGCCGCCAGTTCTGCCTTCAGAGTCAGCATATTTTCTTCTACCCGGGCATAGGCTTCAAAATTCAGCAGGTTTCCAAGTTGATAGACGCCGCTGTTCTTTTTAGTCAGGGCATTTTTGACATAGCCGGTTATCTTGCCGTTAAAACGGCTCAACACGGTGAGAATCAGCGAATTCTCACCGTGCCGCCGCAGAGCAATTATATAACCTTCGTCATTAAACTGTGTCATCAGTAAGGTTTGACCGTTTCCTTGGTAAGGCGGTCATAAGCCATTAATTCGCTTAAAACCCGTTTCATATCTTTCAAATAAATCATATTCGGACCGTCAGACAAAGCTTTTTCCGGATTATCATGCGTTTCGATAAAGACGGCGGCAACACCGACGGCAACCGCCGCACGCGCCAGAACCGGCGCGAATTCGCGCTGACCGCCTGAACATCCGCCGAGACCGCCGGGCTGCTGCACCGAATGGGTCGCATCAAAAATAACCGGACAGCCGGTATTTTTAGCCATTTGCGGCAGCGAGCGCATATCGGTTACCAGCGTGTTATAGCCGAAACTTGAACCGCGTTCGGTCAGACAGACGTTGCTGTTGCCGGAATCATCACATTTTTTGACCAGACTGTTGACATCCCAAGGCGCCAGAAACTGGCCTTTTTTGATATTGATAACTTTACCGGTCTCGGCAGCGGCAACCATTAAATCGGTTTGGCGGCAGAGAAAAGCCGGAATTTGCAGCATATCTACATGCGGCGCGACTTCGGCGCATTGTTCTTTTTCATGAACATCTGTGACAATCGGAATATTGTTATAGAGTTTTTTAATTTCATCAAAGGTACGCATGCCCTCTTCAAGGCCGACGCCGCGCGGTGTGTTCAGCGACGTGCGGTTGGCTTTGTCAAAAGAGGCTTTGAAAATGTAGTTTATGCCCAGTTCTTTGGTAATTTCAACCATTGCCCCGGCCATATCTATCGCATGCTGACGGCTTTCTATCTGGCAGGGGCCGGCCAAAAGCGCCAAAGGCAGGCGGTTGCTGATTGAAAAGTTACCGATTTTAATTATTCTTGGTTCCATGTCATCGTTCCTTATCGCGATTAAAATATAACCGAGTATAGAAAAAAGTTCGGTCTTTGGCAACCGAACTTTCTCATTCCTGAACAGTTTTATCTACAGCAAACGGCTGTTGTCAATTGCCGCTTTGACAAAGGACACAAACAGCGGCGCCGGGGCAAACGGACGGGATTTCAGTTCGGGATGGAACTGAACCCCGATAAACCACGGATGATCCGGGCGTTCGACGATTTCGGGAAGCGCCCCGTCGGGAGAACGGCCGACAACCCGCATACCAGCCGCGTTCAGCTGTTTTTCATAAGCCAGATTTACTTCGTAACGGTGGCGGTGACGCTCGGAAATATGCGAAGAACCATAGATCTCGGCAGTCAGAGAATCGGGTTCCAGTACGCAGTCATAAGCTCCGAGACGCATGGTTCCGCCCAGATCGCCGTCTTTATGCCTAATTTGCCGGGCACCGTCTTTATCCCATTCGGTCATCAGACCGACGACCGGTTCGCAATCTTTGCCAAATTCGGTTGTTCCGGCGTTTTTGACACCGGCCAGATTACGCATGGTTTCCAAAACCGCCATCTGCATTCCGAAACAAATACCTAAAAACGGCACTTTATGCTCGCGGGCATATTTAATGGCCTGCATTTTGCCTTCGGTTCCGCGTTCGCCGAACCCGCCGGGAACCAAAATCGCATTGACGTCATTCAGCATTTCGTCAGGATTTCCCTTTTCCAGAGCTTCGGCGTCAATCCATTTGACACGGACTTTATACTGGTTGGCAATACCGCCGTGCGCCAAAGCTTCGTTTAAAGACTTATAAGCCTCAAGCAGCGACACATATTTTCCGACTACGGCAATTTTAACCTCGCCCTGCGGGTGGCGAACCGTTTCGGCAATCTGTTCCCATTTTCTCAAATCCGCCGCCTGAGTACAATTGACCCCGAAATAATGACAAACCGCGGCGTCAAGACCTTCGCGGGCATAGCTGATCGGCACCTGATAAATATTGTCGACATCTAGGGCGGCAATAACATTCTCAGCGCGCAGATTGCAGAAAAGCGCGATCTTGCGTTTTTCGTTTTCGGGAATTTCCATCTGGGAACGGCAGAGCAGTAAATCGGGCTGGATTCCGTATTCTTGAAGTTTGCGCACCGAATGCTGGGTCGGTTTGGTCTTGAGCTCGCCGGCCGTCGGAATATAGGGCAGCAGCGTTACATGCAGAAACATCACCCGTTCGCGCCCGACATCATAAGCAAACTGACGTATCGCCTCAAGATACGGCTGACCTTCGATATCACCGACCGTCCCGCCGATTTCACAAAGAACAAAATCTTCATCATGCAAATCAGAGACAATAAATTCTTTAATCGCGTCAGTAATATGGGGTATAACCTGAATTGTGGCGCCGAGATAATCGCCGTGGCGCTCTTTTTCCAAAACCCGCAGATAAATTTTTCCGGTCGTAATGCTGTCATTTTTATGAGCCGGATCTCCGCAAAAACGCTCATAATGCCCTAAATCCAAACCCGTTTCGGCACCGTCATCGGTAACAAAAACCTCGCCGTGCTGCGTGGGGCTCATGGTGCCGGGATCAACATTCAGATAAGGGTCGAGCTTGCGCAGCCGGACCTTAAATCCCCTCGCCTGCAAGATTGACGATAAGGAAGCCGAGGCCAGCCCCTTTCCCAAAGATGACACGACGCCGCCGGTAATAAAAACAAATTTGGTTTTGGACGGCAATTTATCAAGATATTTCAAAGATTCAGACATTATAAAAACCCCTGTTTTAAAGTGATAAAGGCACCTTCCTCAGGAGGTGCCTTTATTTCAGATCAACTGTTTCATACTACTTTCCGGCTACCGGCGCGGAAGGAACATCGGGAACCGTCGGCAGCGACTGCTCAACCGGCGCACTGTCCAATAAAGATTTGGAAGTACGAACCGCTGCGCCGCGATGATACAAAGACAGCGAAATACTGGTGATAATAAATAAGGTTGCCAGAATAGCCGTCAAACGGGTCAGAAAATTGCCGGTGCCGCGGGCACTGAGAAAATTTGACGCTCCGGAACCGCCGCCGAGGCCGTCAAGAGCCCCGCCTTCGGAACGCTGCATCAAAATTACCGATACCAACAGAATGGCGACCAGCAAATGTATTACCAATAAAATTGTTCCCATAATCAAATCCTTTCAAAAATCAGCATTGGCCGGAGTTTTTGGCAATAGCGATGAAATCTTCAACTTTGAGGCTGGCACCGCCGATTAAAGCGCCGTCAACATCAGGCAGAGATAAAAATTCTTTGGCATTTCCGGGTTTTACGGAACCGCCGTACAAAATGCGCATTTTGTTGGCATTGCCTTTGCCGAGTTTTTTGGCCAGAACTTTGCGAACCGCGGCATGAACCTCTTCAACATCTTCTGCCGTCGGGGTTTTACCGGTACCGATAGCCCAAACCGGTTCATAAGCGATAACCGTATTGCTGCCGTCGGCATTATCGGGAACCGAACCGAGAATCTGGCGGGTGCAGACATCAATGGTTTTGCCGGCTTCGCGTTCTTCAAGCGTTTCGCCGATGCAAATAACGGCTTTCAGTCCTGCTTCATAAGCCGCAGCGGCTTTTTTGCTAATCAGCTCGTCAGATTCTTTATGGTCGGCGCGTCTTTCGGAGTGACCGACAATAACATACTGACAGCCGGCATCTTTCAGCATTAGCGGGCTGATGTCTCCGGTGTGAGCGCCTTTGGCGTTAAAATGAACATCCTGGGCACCGAGCGCAACTTTGGCACCGCGCAAAGCTTTTTTAACCGCAGTCAACAGCGTAAACGGCGGGCAAACCAGAAATTCACACTGAGTTTTCCCCATTTTCTTTACCTCGGCGGCAACGCCTTTGGCCAAATCAACGCCGTCGGCCAGCAGGCCGTTCATTTTCCAGTTGCCGGCAATCAGAGTTTTTCTTGCCATTTTAATCAATCCTCAAACAAAAATTAAACAAAGTTTTCATTGTCACCCTTCTAGCATACTAAATTTATAATTTCCAGTTAAAAAAACTTTTCAACACTAATATTTATAAGATTGCATAAAATGAATGTTTAGGCGTATAATTGCGGCGTCTTGACAAAAAGATTTTTAGGAAAGTTTAGCGACAATGATGAAGCAGTTTAGAAAAGTGCAGGATTCGTGGCTGGGAAAAAGCGTGTTGATTCTTACCGCGCTCAGCTTTGTTTCTCTGTTCGGAATTTCGGGATATATCAGCGAAAAGGTTAACAACAAACCGGTTATTGAAGTAGATGACATTGTCATCACCCACGATGAAATTACCGGACGTTTTAATCAGGAACAGCAAAAGCTCAAAAACATCTTCGGAGATCATCTGGAGATGAACGAGACAAACCGGCTTAACCTGCTGGCCGATATCGTCCAAAGAGAGCTGACCGATGCCATACTTAAGAGAACTGCCGAAAAACATAATGTTTATATCAGCGATGCCCTGATCCGCAAGATTATTTTTTCACAGCCCGAATTTATGGACGCCAACAGCCGTTTCAGCAAAGAAAAAATGCGTCGTCTGCTTAATGATTCCGGTTTTACGGAGCAAAGTTACATCAGTGCGCTGCGCCAAGACGTTGCCAGCCTGCACCTGATCAAAACGCCGGTCAGCAACCTTAATATTGCCAGAGCGATGCTGCCCTATCTGGAAGCTTTGGAAAATCAGCGCAAGGTATTTAAATATATTGTCATTGACCCTGCAGCTCTGAAAACCGACCGCAAAATTTCCCAAGAGGAGCTGGAACAATATTATCAGGATTTTTCCGCACAGTTCGTTGAGCCTGAAGCTCGCGATGTTTCCTTTATCTTCTTATCCGTTGATGACGCGGCTAAAAAATTTACGCCGGATGAGGAGGAAATCAACGCTTATTATCAAGAGAACATCAATACCTTTGTTATACCCGAATCGCGGCGGATTCTGCAAATGGTGTTTGAAAATCAGGAAGATGCTGAAAAGGCTGCCGCGCGTCTGAAAGCCGGAGAAGACTTTTATAAAGTCGCCGCCGAAACTGCCGGTCAGAGCAAAGCCGACACCGAGCTTGGTTTTGCCTCTAAAGACATGCTGATTGCCGATATGGCCGATGCGGTATTTACCCTGAAAGAAGGCGAATTTGCCGGACCGGTTAAATCGGAAATGGGATGGCATATTATGAAAGTTACGGGTATCAAAGGCAAACAGGAAACCTCCCTCGCCTCAGCCCGCAAACAGATTATTGAGGCTATCAAAAAAGATAAAGCTTATGAATATGCCTATGAAACCTCCGCGGCGATTGAAGATCAGATCGGCGGCGGCGCTTCTCTGGAAGACATTGCCAAAGCCAATGATACTGTCATTCATAAAGTCAGCGGCCTTAAAGAAGACGGCAGCTTTAAAACAGCGACAGATAAGTTTCGCCGCCTGGTCGGCAACAATGATTTTGTCGACACGGCTTTTTCCTATAATGTCAATGAAGTCAGCCAGGTGTTTGAAACAGATGAAGGCTTCGTCATCGCCCGCGTTGATGCCGTTCATGAAGCCCGCCCGCAGGAGCTGAGCGAGGTTCGCGGAGAAATTGAGAAGATGTGGGCCGTTAACGAAAAATCGGCAATTGCCCAAGAGATTATCAATGATGTCGTTCATGATCTGGAAAACGGTGATAAAATTGATGATGTCGCCCGCCGCTTCTCTTTGAAGCTTAATACCAGCAAACCGATTAAACGCGGTGAAAATTTTCAGGCTTTAACAACGCTGCAGATGTCAGAGTTATTTAAAGAAGAGCTGAACAGCCCGAAAGTCATTAACCTCGGCGAAGAGCAGATGATTGTGGTAGCCAGCAAGGTTATTAATGATAAGAAAAAACTGACCGATGAGGAAGCCGAGCTTCTGAAACGCAAAGCTCAGTTTGATCTGATGCGCGCTGCAGCCGATCAGATGACCGACAGCTACGGCAAAGACTACAATATTGAAATTGATTATAAGATATTGGGACTGGCCGACTGATCAGTACAAACTTTGTTAAAATTATACCGCTTTCGAAAGAAGGCGGTATAATTTTATGTTTGACAAAAGCCGGGTTCAATAGTTTTAGACAGAAAAAGAGGTTCTGCTAAATCTTTGTTAACAAATATTGATTAGAATGGGAAATTATGATAATATATCTTTATTGTCATGGTTCGGCTTATTTTTATCGTCATGTTCGGACTTGATCCGAACATCCAGGTTAAATAATAAGGCTAATTTATCGACCTGGATACTCGGGTCAAGCCCGAGTATGACAGTATAGGGAAAACAGAATAACAAGAGGCCGAGAGAATGTCGGGGATTTCGTTAACAGCGTCACTTTTTTACTGTCATCCTGAAGCTCACACCCGACAGGATGTGGCACATGTGGAATCCATAGACCGCTGCGAAGTTGTCCTTATTATGGAGATGCTGAACCAAGTTCAGCATGACGGGAAATGAGTACGATCAGTTTAACAGCGTCGATGCGCAGCAACTTGTTGAGCTTGCAGAATATTGCAAGACAGCAGGATATTGTGCAAAACCGCTTGGCGACCGGGCTTAAAGTATCTTCCGCAATCGATAATCCCTCTTCTTATTATACCGCTTCTTCGTTAAACAACCGAGCTGCGGATTTGACCGCGCTTTTGGACGCCATGTCACAGGGAATTCAAACGATTAAAGCGGCAAGCGAAGCGATTGACTCCGGTATAAAATTCCTCGAGCAGGCCAAGGCGGTCGCTAACCAAGCACTCGAAACCGCGATCCCCGGCAAAGAATGGTTTGCCGAACAGGCCGGCGAAAACGGCGCAGTTGTCGAGACCGCTCAGGAACTGCTTGACGCTGTCAATGCCG
>CALXTG010000001.1 GCA_944391355.1 uncultured Alphaproteobacteria bacterium | reverse complement strand
ACTGTGTCAACAAGGGGACGAGCTGTGATCAGGGCGAGAAATGCGACAGCGTGAGCAAACAATGCGTAGAAGACCCGAATACCTGTCCGAGCGGATATCAGGAAAGCGCGTGCAGTGACAAACAGGTCTCGGATGGCAGCAACCATACGACCTCGAGCGGTAAGATCTGTTATGCGTGCCGGGCAAAGACCTGTGACGACCTGAACTGCGACAGCGTCAGACAGACATGTAACAGCGCGGCCTTAATCTGTGTAGACAAAGCCGGCTGCAGCAGCGGAGATTCGACCACGGCCTGTAAGAGCGACCAGAAATCTCTGGGAACTTATGTCGCCGATAACGGCGATACATGCTATCAGTGTCAGAACATGACCTGCCAGGAACAGCTGGAAGCGGCGGGTTACGGTATTGACGGGGCGTTTGGCACCAACGGAACTTCTGTTATTACCAAAAACATTACTCTTAATAATTTTACGAATAACAAAAAATATATTTCTCTGAAAGGATTGTCTTTCTCTCAGTGTAAATACACCACAAAACCGACTGTAACCTTAACACAGTCTTCACCGTCCATGAGCGGCGTCGGCATAGATAACCTGAATGTCAGCGGCAGCGGATCTATTGTTCTGAACGGGACTGCAACGGTTAAAGACGTTGACTTTAACTTCTCCTACCTGGATATCAGCGATACGAATAATGCCATGACGCGCATCACATTTGAAGGCAATGTCAATCTGCCCGGCAGCAAACTTACCGTTTATCCCAACGGCCGGTTGACAGTGATGAATAATTTCTATGCTTATAACGGCATTGAAATCCGCGGCAGCGTATATTTAGCTTATCCGGCAACCTTCAAAACACCGAGAGATATTACCGTCAACCAGAATGCCGATTTAACAACTGAATACAGCGGACAGGAAAATCGAGGTTCGGTTACTGCAAATAATATCAGTAGCAGCGGTTTTATTGACTTTTACCGCAAAAATATCGACATAACCGGCCGTGTTTCGATATCAAGCAACTTTATATTATCCGACTCGTCAATAAGCGCCAATAATATTTCAATATGGAACGGCGGCAAATATGCGAGCACATCCTCTAACACAAATGTCGCCGATGCTTTTCAGGCTTATGAGGGAGGAGAAGTCACTTTTAAAAGCTCCACTCTGACCGGCGCTAAACTATATTCGACGGTTAAAGGAGGAAAATTTGAAGTGGAAGACACCCGGATTGAAATGACAAACGAAACGGCAATCGGTTGGAACTGGGATAATGGTACGGAACTTGAAAATGAATATGCTACTATCCGAATGAGAGATTCCTCTGTCTTTATTTTGGGCAATAATGCTAAACTCAAATTGCGCAACGGAGGACGGTTGTGCTATACGGGCACGGCACGTATTTATTTTGAATGCGATGATAAATTTTACTGCGCCGATAAAAAATGTGCGCTTACAAACTTTGACCACTACCGCGGCGCCGGGGTCGGCAGAAAAGACGGCTGGCGTACGATTACCAGCTGCAAGCGCGGCGGCAACTGGAATGATAACCGCGGCGACTGCACCGGCAAGAACTAAAAAAATCCCCGCTGTTGAGGCGGGGATTTTTTTGTTAATTGCGTTCTTTGCGGATAGCGGCGATATTGCGGATAAAGGCAATATCATTTTCCAAGCGCTCCAGAGGAACCGGAAGCTTGCGCCGCCAGTTGGGATGCTGCTCTTTATCGGTACCGGGAAGATTCTGCATTTTTTCGACATGGAGAATATCTTCCGGCTGCGCCAAAAAAGCCTTACAGCAGGAACGGGCAATATAACGGTGTACAGCCTCTTCTATCCCTTCGGGATAACCTTCACCATACAGATAATCGCCTTTGCGGGGATTATCTTCCGGCCAGACACCGTTGCTGTCGAGAGCAAACAATAATTTCCAGCGGTCAAGCTCCCGCTGTTTATAAGCAGCCGTTTTGCTTTCGTCATCCGGGATAATTCCCAGGCTGCGGGTAACTTCAATATCATAACCGAACCACCACATTCTGAGCGGCGCCATATCATGAGTTCCGACCGAAGTGAAAGCTGTTTGCGGATAATCGTAAGGCGGTTTGAAATCACCGCGGCCGACATCCCAGCGTTCGGCCCAGAGGACGCTCAGGGAATTGATATTTTTGCGAGCCAGGGCATCTAAGAAGCCGTAAGGCACGTTACCGATACTCTCGCCGACGATTACACAGCGGTTCAGCCAGCTTTCGATTGCGACCAGATTCAACATATCATGAAAATTATACATAATATAGGTGCCGGGCAGACCGTTCTCGGGAATGACATATAAGCGCAGCAGACTCATTACATGGTCAATGCGCAGAGCTCCGGCATTGTGCATATTGGCGCGGAGAATCTTGATAAAGGCCTCATAGCCGGAAGCCTTTAAGGCAAAAGGATTAAAAGCGCCCAGTCCCCAGGCCTGTCCCTGCGGGAAAAAGGCATCGGGCGGCGCCCCTACGCCGGCATCTTTAATAAAAAGATTTTGATTGCCCCAGACTTCAGCGCTGTCCTGACTGACGCTGACCGGAAGATCGCGGTAAAAACCGACTTTCAGCCCCAGTTTTTCGACCAGCTGCTGCGCCTGATTAAACTGACGATCGGCCTCAAATTGGAGATATTTAAAAAAGCCGATACGGTCTTCATGTGCTTCAACAAATTTTTTGACGGCCTGCGAATTGGGATTTTGAAATTCTTTATTCCATTTTTTCCAACTGGTCCAGCAATGGGTGCAATAATCATCGTACAGAACCGTAAAGGCCGCCAGTTTTTCCAGATCATCACCCTGCTCTTTGCAGAACGCGGCATACGCAGCGGTGCGCAGCTTATCTTTATTTTTCAGAAAACGCTGATACAGGCGTTCCAGCATTTTGATTTTGAGATTATAAACCTTGGTATAATTAATCAGTTCAGAATTTTTAACTTCATCAAGTTCGGCGGCAATCGCTTCTTTGTCCTCGGGAACAAATTCTGGCACAGCCTCGACATCAATATAAATCGGATTCAAAAACAGCCGGCTGACGGAAGCATAAGGACTGGCGTTTTCGGGATATTGGTGTACAAGAACGCTTAACGGGTTGAGCCCGATAATATCGGCGCCGTTGCGGGCGGAAATTTCAACCAGGCGGCAAAGGTCGCTGAAATCGCCGATCCCCCAGTTATGCAGGCTGCGCACCGAATAGAGCTGAACGGTAAAGCCCCAGAGTTTTTCCGTATCGAGAGACGGGTTGGAATAGCAGCGCAAAGGCGCAACGGCCAGCGTAGCTTTATAGCTTTTCTTTCCCTGAGTCAAAGTCAGATCATAATAACCGACATCAACGTCGGAAACAATTTTAATCACCAGTTTTTTATAGAGGGTCTTTCCGATTTTAAAGGTTTCCCCGCTGTCGCTTACTTCAACATTGACATCAAACTCACCTTTATAAAACTGATTTTTCAGCTTGATGCCGACGGCCTGATCCGCCTCATTTTCGGGAACCACCAAATCTATGGCCTTGTCGGGCTGTTCGACCACATAAATATTTTCGAGAGCCTGCTGCCAACGCCGTTTGGCAAGATCCTGCAGCGATTTTTCTATTTCGGCATCGCTGCCGGCCTTGAAACCGAGCTTTTCGGCAAAGAAACGAATTGTATTATCACAAATATCATATTCGCGGCGGTTCAGACCGGCGTCGCAAAATTGGGTGGCAATTCCGACGGCATTAGCAAGTTTTTGTAAATTTTCGTGCATCAGGCACCTCCTTTATTTGGAAATCTCAAAAGCCAGAACGCTCCAGGCGGGCATTTCCAGCGGCACTTTCGGTGAAGAAAAGCCCTTTAATTTATCGGAACTGTCAACAATCAATTTCCATTTGGCGTTCCGCCCCAAATCGGGCAGCGTCCACAACAATGTGTGCGGAGCGGCATTGAAGATGACCAGCAGATATTTTTCACCGTTAAAGACGCAATAAGCTATTGACTGGCGGCTGCCGTCATGCCAGTCTTCATTGGTAAATTCATATCCTTTTTCATTGTACCAGGTTAAATCTTTGATTTTGGTTCCCGGAACCGGTTTGCCGTTGAAAAATTTGCTGCGTTCAAAGAAGCCGGAAGTCCGGCGGAAACGCAGCAGCCGGCGGACATAATACGCCAGTTTTTTATCATTTTCGCCAATGCCTCCCCAATTGATCCAGCTGATGACGTTATCCTGGCAATAGGCGTCGTTATTGCCCATCTGGGTATTGCCGAACTCGTCGCCGGCAACCATCAGCGGGGTTCCGTAAGAAAGCAGCAAAGTTGCCAGCATTGCCCGGGTTCGTTTTATCCGGTTATCACAAACGACGGGAGAATCCGTTTCGCCTTCAATGCCGGAATTCCAACTCCAGTTATTGTCGGTTCCGTCACGGTTATTTTCACCGTTGCTGCCGTTATGTTTGCGGTTATAGCTGACGACATCACGCAAAGTAAAACCGTCATGGGCGGTGATAAAATTGATACTGGTCCATATATCGCGGTTATTGTAGTTAAACACATCACTTGACCCGCTGACGCGGCTGGCAAGTTCGGCAGTCTGAAATTTGTCGCCTTTCCAAAAACGGCGGACGACATCACGGTATTTGTCATTCCACTCTGCCCAGCCCGGCGGGAAAGCGCCGACCTGATAGCCGCCCATACCGACATCCCAGGGTTCGGCAATCAGTTTTACATTTTTGAGGCAGGGATCCTGATTGGCGGCATAGAGGAAGCCGCAGCGCTGACTGACTACGCCTTTCTGTCGGCACAGCGTCGTTGCCAGATCAAAGCGGAAGCCGTCAATGTGAAATTCTTTAACCCAATAACGCAAAGAATCCATTACCAGATTCAGGACATAAGGGTTCTCCAGATTGAAAGATGCCCCGCAGCCGGTACTGTCATAATAAAAGCGGCGGTTAGCCGGATTTAGGCTGTAATAACTGGCATTATCAATACCGCGGTAAGACAGGGTCGGCCCCATTTCGTTGCCTTCGCCGGTATGGTTATAAACCACATCCAAAAGGACTTCCAAACCGTTTTTATGGAGCTGTTTTACCATATCTTTAATTTCGCTCAGACGATCCGTCGCCAGATAGGTGTTTTCCGGCGCGAAGAAACTGAAACTTTCATATCCCCAGTAATTATCCTTACGCAGACCGCGGTGATAACGATTGCCCCAAAAGGCATGCACCGGCAGAAGTTCGACCGCGCTGACGCCGAGCCAGCGCAAGTAAGTGGCAACGGTTCGCTCGGCAAAGCCCCTGAAAGTTCCCCGCTCCGCATCTTTAATAAACGGGTGCAGCGCCGTATACCCTTTCAGATGCGTTTCATAAACGACTGTCTTTTCATAGGGAATTTGCAAAGGGCTGTCCCCCTGCCAGTCATAATCATCTTCGGCGACAACCACGCTTTTGGGAACAAAAGGCGCGCTGTCGAGTTTGGAAAAAGACAAGTCTTTTTCGGGACTGTCAGGATCATAGCCGAACAAAGCCTTATTCCATATCAGGCGCCCGGAAAGTTTACGGGCATAAGGATCAAGCAGCAGCTTGTTCGGATTGAAACGATGTCCCTTTAACGGCTCGTAGGGGCCGTAAACACGATAGCCGTACAGCTGCCCGGGTTTAAGACCGGCAAGATAAATATGCCAGATGTTGTTGTCATTTTCGCTGATGGTAAAACGCTCAATTTCATCGGCGCCGGTCTTATCAAAAAGGCAGAGCTCGACTTTTTCGGCATGCATCGAAAACAAAGCAAAATTTACGCCGCGGCCGTCATAATGCGCTCCCAGAGGATAGGAATTTCCGCGTGATGTCTGAATATTCTGCATTGTCGATGGTGCCCCCGATTTAGCGAATTGGTTTTAATACAATGGTCGAAAGCGGCGGCAGCGTTACCTGCAGCGAATGAGGCTTATCGTTCCAGGAGATTGCTTCGGCCTGTTTGACGCCCTCATTTTTAACACCGCTTCCCCAGTAGTTTACGTCATCACTGTTAAAAATTTCTTGATAACCGCAAAGTTCATTAACCCCGATCCGATAATTCTGACGAACCACCGGCGTAAAGTTGCAGATAACAATCAGATAATCGGCCGGATTATGTCCCTTGCGGATATAAGAGATAACGCTGTCGGCAGCGTTGCTGTGTTCAATCCATTCAAAACCGCGATAATCAAAATCGACCTCATATAAGGGCGCATTGCCTTTATACATCAGGTTCAAATCGCGGACGCAGTTCTGCATTCCCTTATACATCGGGTAATCAAGCAAATGCCAACGCAGGCTGCTTTCGGAATTCCACTCCCAGTCCTGACCGAACTCGCAGCCCATGAACAACAGTTTCTTTCCCGGATGGGTAAACATAAAACCGTAATAAGAACGCAGATTGGCAAAACGCTGCCACTCGTCACCCGGCATTTTGGAGATCATCGAGCATTTGCCGTGCACGACTTCGTCATGCGAAATCGGCAAAATAAAGTTCTCGTTAAAGGCATAGAGCAGCCCGAAAGTCAGCATACCGTGATGATATTTACGATGAATGGGATCTTTGCTGATATATTTGAGCGTGTCATTCATCCAGCCCATGTTCCATTTATAGCCGAAACCGAGACCGCCCATCGAGGTCGGGCGCGAAACCATCGGCCAGGCCGTCGACTCTTCGGCGCAGGTTATTGCCCCTTTGTTGTGTCCGTAAACCAGCTCGTTCATTTTTCTCAAAAAAGAAATCGCCTCAAGATTTTCGTTGCCGCCGTAGATATTGGGAAGCCACTCGCCGCTCTTGCGCGAATAATCAAGATAGAGCATTGAAGCAACCGCGTCGACGCGCAAGCCGTCAATATGATATTCCTTCAGCCAATATAGTGCGCTGGCACAAAGAAAATTACAAACTTCGGTCCGGCCGTAGTTATAAATTTTTGTACCCCAGTCGGTATGTTCGCCTTTGCGCGGATCGGCATGTTCATAGAGATGCGTCCCGTCAAATTCGACCAGCCCGTGACCGTCTTTGGGGAAATGGGCGGGAACCCAGTCCATAATAACCCCGATGCCGGCCTGGTGGAATTTATCAATCATATAACGAAAATCATCGGGCGTGCCGAAGCGCGAAGTCGGCGCAAACATTCCGGTTACCTGATACCCCCAGGAGCTGTCCAGCGGATGTTCGCTCAACGGCAAAAATTCGACATGGGTAAAGCCCATATTTGACACATAGGGAACCAGATGATCGGCAAACTCGCGATAGGTCAGATATTCGCTGCCGTTTTCGCCTTTGCGGCGCCAGGAACCGAGGTGCACTTCATAAATTGACATCGGCTTGTCAAAACTGTTAGCTTCCTCCCGGTAATTCATCCAGCCTTCGTCGTTCCAATGATAGTTGTTGATGTCATAAACAATCGAAGCGGTATGCGGCCTTTTTTCGGAATAAAAGGCAACCGGATCAGATTTTACGAGGATATAATTTTCCCGGGTTTTGACTTCGTATTTATAGATTTCTCCCTGGCCGATACCCGGAATAAAAATATCCCAGATCCCGCAGGAAGGATGATTGCGCATGACCGTGGTGCGGCCGTCCCAGTTGTTGAAATTTCCGACGACGCTGACGCGTTTGGCATTAGGCGCCCAAACTGCAAAACTGACGCCGCGCACCTCGTTTAATTCGATAACGTGGGCGCCGAGTTTTTGATACATATCGAGGTGATTTCCCTCCGCAAGAAGGTATAAATCGATATCGCCGAGAATGGAAGGAAAGCGGTAAGAATCTTCTTTTTCATAAAAGTCGCCGCGGTCATTTTCGATACGAAAACGATAAGCAAAATTTTCGCGCGGGCCGAGGTTAATTTGGAAAAATCCGCGGTCATCGAGTTTGGTCATCATCCCCAGTGACGAACCGTTATTATCAAGAAGTTCCATCGAACGGGAATTTGGCTGATAGGCCCGGATAAAAACATCTTTGCTGCCTTTGTTTTTGTGAATTCCCAAAACGGAAAAAGGATTGCTGTGATCGCCGTTAATTATGGCTTCCATTTCTTCTTTAGATAATAAGTTTTCCATAAATATAACCTCGCTTTTTTATAAAAATATTATTTAATCATTACCCTTTAAAATTCATCTATAAATTCTTATAATTTTAAATGCAAGCAAATTAGAGTTATTCTATTTTTTATTTTGCAAAAACAACATTTTCTTTCGATTACTTATTGACGTATTAAAATTTGCTTGTATATTGATTGATGTTTACCAAAATTTTTTATTTGGAGTTAATTATGGTTAAATACAACGAAAATGCTATCCGCGAAGCTGCTTATTATATTTGGCAGAATTCCGGCTGCCCTTCCGGCCAAGACGAGCAAATCTGGGCCATGGCGATTGAACAATTGTCTAATAACTGCAAGTCTTCAAGCTGCAAAACTTCGGCTAAAAAGACTTCGACCAGCAGCAAAAAAGCTACTGCTTCCAGCACCAAAAGCAAGACCAGTTCTTCTAAAAAGAACAGCAAATAATTTGGTGAAATAACCAGCAGATTTTTGCAAAAAAACCTTCTGCATTTCAGAAGGTTTTTTTATGTCCGAACCGCTGAAACAATAAACCCGCAAACGCTTTTCCCGCCTTCGTTACGCAGTTTTTTTTCAACAATTTTTTCAATTCGGAATCCGCTTTTTTCCAAGACATTTTTCAGATATTTTTTACTGTGTTGGAATCGTCCCGAAGCATGAAGAAAATAATCATTTTTATCATGAGTGTTTTTGGTAACGCTGAAGATAATTCTGCCGCGTTCTTTTAAAGTGGAACAGAATCCGGAGAAGAGATTTTCCAGGTCGCCGAAATAGGTTAAAACATCAGCCGCAACAATCAGATGATAGGCGGCTTTTCCGCGGGTGACGAACTCTGCCAAATCAGCGCAAAACAAGCGGTTATAGAGTTTTTTTCCGGCGGCGGTTTTCAGCATTTTTTCTGATAAATCGACCCCGTCCAAAGAGCGGAATCGGGCATATTTTTTTAAAGACGGCGCGCATAATCCGGTTCCGCAGCCGGCATCAAGAATCCGTATTCCCAGCCACGAAGGCCGCGGATAAAATTCCTGCAAAAAAGCATCGACATACTGCGGAACTTTGTAATTTAACGAGGCTAAAACTTCTTCGAATCCGTCAGCAAAATTATCAAAAATTTTACGCACATAATCGGGGTCGGCGCGTCCGGTTTCGGCAGAGTTATTCACAGCCCGGAGCGCATAATCGACAATCGGATTTCCGGCATATTTTTTCTGCCATTTACACATATAACGTTTAAAAGAATCCGCCGGCGCAGAAGGTAAAATTTCATAAAGCAGATAAGCAAAGTTCAATTGCTGGGAATCCTCTCCGCCGCTCAGTTCGAGCGCCTTCCAGGCATGGTACAGCGCTTTGTCATAGATTTGTTCTCCCTGACAGGCCCGGGAGAGATAATTATGCAGCCAGCCGTCTCCGGGTTTCAGTTTCAGCGCCGATTTAAAATAAGCGGCGGCCGCGGCAAAATCTTCCCGTTCAAGAGAGATATTTCCGAGCAGGGTCAAAATTGTTTCCGAACGGGAATCCAGACGGCGGGCTTTTAAGGCATATTTTTCCGCCCGGCGGTAATCGCGTTGTTCAAAACAGGTTTTGGCCAAATTAATTAATACCGTCGGCGCGGCAGGAGCTATTTTTTCTGCCCGGCGGTAAAAAGAAAATGCCCGTGCATAGTCCTTTCGCATAAAACATAAATTCCCGAAAGTGACCAGTCCGGGATAATTGTCACCGTCCTTTTGCAAGGCCCGGGTCAGATATTTTTCGGCAGGCTCATAGCGGCCGTCATGATAACAAGCGGCTGCCAGCAAAACCAGATTAGCGGCCGAGGGATTTTTTTTGACGAGAGCTTTATAAAAAACCGCAGCTTCGGAAAATTGGTTTAATTCCAGACAACAGCCGCCGGCCGCCTGCAAAACGGCAGCGTCAGCCGGCGATTTTTGCAGAATATAGCGATACAGGGATAAGGCTTTGGCATAGTTTCCCTGATTGTAATGACAGTCGGCAATGTATTTCAGATTTCGCAAATCTTCTTCCCTGTTTTTATCGGTGATTATTTTATAGTCGTTTTTAGTAAAAAAACTATTGACGAGAACAAATTAATATTATATTTATCTCCATAACTTGTGGGGGTATGGCGGAACTGGTAGACGCGCTAGACTCAAAATCTTGTGGCCTCAGGCCGTGTCAGTTCAAGTCTGACTACCCCTACCAAATTGAAAAACCTTGATATATCATCAAGGTTTTTTTCTTTTTTAATTCTGATTTTTTTATTTCTTTTTATCTTGCGGATATACGGCTTTTGACATTGAAATTATAAGCTCAAACATCTGTCTGGCAGCTTGACGATTAGGGATTTTATAATAAGCACGAACTAATTCGAGTGTTTCTTCTTTTTGCATCGGCTCACATGGTTCCGGCTCAATTTTATCTTCTGTTGCCGAGCAAGGATCCGAAGACTGGAATTT